>UQOB01000001.1 GCA_900542595.1 uncultured Mollicutes bacterium
GATAACGACCCCCGCTTATCCCACCGATAGCCGTAAACAACTGTTCGATGAAGTTCTCTATCTTTATGAAGTTTTGAAATCCGATGATACTTTTAGGCAACTCTCGCTTTCCTATGCTGATTTAAAAGAAAGCCCCACTATCCAGCAAAGCCTTTTCTCAACCTATGAGGATGACATTAAACAAGAACGCATCGATAAAGCTATCGATAATATTCAAAGAGTTTTCGGGAAGAACGCGGTGATGCGTTGCTCATCCCTTAAAGAGTATTCCACCTATCGACAACGAAACAATCAAATTGGAGGCCATAGAGAATGAACGACGACCGCGGCATGATGAAGTGGCTTTCCTATAAGTCTTTAGTCGAGCAAGAAGCTTTTATTAAAAGCACTTTAGAAGAGCAAAATAAAATTGATAAGCCTCTCTTATCGCAGGATGAAAAGATGGTCATCAATGACTTTTTAGTCAATTATCATGGGGAGAGAATCGTTTTAACCTACTTTAAGGATGGGGTGATTCTCTCATACAATGGAACCATTAAAATCGATACAATTTATCGGAAAATCTATGCAGAAGACTTTGCTTTTCCTTTAAATAACCTATTATCGATAAAATTTGAATAACTCTGCAAAAACTTAATATTTTCTTTGATAATACGAAAAAAGCCACTAAAAAGGTGGCTGTTTAGTTCGTAATGTTCAGGGGTTTAGAACGCCCAGGTGCCGTTACGGAAAATCGGAACTTCTTTCCCGTCTTTATCAACACCGGTGATATTTAAATCCCGGGTTCCAATCATAAAGTCAACGTGGCTTAAGCTTTCATTGATCCCAAAGGAATGGATTTGGTCTTCCGTATATTTTTCAAATTCCGGATAGAGGTTAGTAAAGCCTTTACCGATCGCTAAGTGGCAGCAAGCATTTTCATCATAAAGGGTATTGAAGAAGAGGATGCCAGTTTGATTGATGGGGCTTTCAAAGGGCACTAAAGCGCATTCGCCTAAATAGCTGGCCCCTTCATCTAAGGTTAAGATGCTCTTTAAGAGTTCTTCACCTTTTTCCGCGTGGGCTTCCACGACTTTCCCTTCATGGAATCTAAACCAGAAGTTTTCGATTACTTGCCCATTATAAACCAAGGGCTTCGAGGCATGGACCACCCCTTCGGCTTGGCCCCTCATCGGGCTGGTGAAACATTCTTCGCTCGGGATATTGGGTTGGAAGAAAACTCCTCTTAAAGTCTTTTCACCTCCCCCTAAGAAGATGACCCCGGGGATTAAACCGACAGTTAAATCAGTGCCGTTACTGGCTTGGTAATGGAGACTTCTAAGATTGAGACTATTGAGGTAGTTACATTTCTCTTTGAGGGTTTTTTCATGTCTTTCCCAGTTTTCAATTCCGTTCCCGTCGTCCGCTCTCGAGGTTTTAAGGATGGCTTCCCAGAGGGCTTCCACCGCTTTTTTCTTGCTTAAGTTCGGAAAGACTTTCTTCGCCCATTTAACGGAGGGGACACCAGCGATGACCCATTGATATTTATTTGCCCGGGCTTTGATTAAGCTTTCACACGCCTTATAAGCAACGGTCTTAGCTAAGCTGATCTTTTCCGCGCTGCAGCCTTTAACGCCATCGGGATCATCGGCATCGAGCCAGATGGTTACTGCGGTTTTATCGGTTTGGTATTGTTGAAGAGCGATAGTCATCGGTGTGACCTCTTGTAAGACCTTTTTGCTCATACATTTAAAGGTCAACCGCCGAGCTTTCATACTTTCCCAGTTATAGGCCACTGCGGCCGCTCCGGCTTTATAACATTCTTCGGCCACCATGACCGCGAAATCTTCAACTTCCGGTTCTGTCTTGATGACAACGTAGTCGCCTTTTTGCACATTAGCGCCCGTTCTGACGATTAATTTTGCATAATTTTTTAGTAAACTTTTCTTCATAAAATGCCTCCGCGCATAATTGTAGCAAAAAGAAAATAAATCGATTACGCTTAAAAAGCGAAAAAATACCAATAAAATAAAGAGGCTATACGTTAATAAGGTGAGGTTATGTTTGGAAAGAATAAAGAATTACTGAAAAGAATTCGACAAGATGACCTCAGCGCTTTCGATGAAATCTATAAGATGAGTCAAAAAGCCGTCTACTTTGCGATTTACGTTATCCATCCAAATAACGAAATCTGCGAAGACTTGAGCCAAGAGACGTACCTCGATTTCTTAAGGAAGAAACCACACCTTAAGAAAGATGAAGATATCGTCCCCTTCCTCGTCAATATGGCGAAAAATAAAGCGCTTGATCTTTATCGAAGAAAGAAGAAAGAAGGCGTTTTCCCCGAAGACAGTGAAAACTTTATCGGGACCCATGACGCTTTGGAAAGCGATTTGATCGATAAGATCAAAGAAAGATTGACCGATAAGGAATATCGGGTCTTCATCTTAAAAGCCTTGGGTGAATATTCATTCCAAGAAATCAGTGAGATGGCCCAAATCCCTCTCGGTACCTGCACCTGGCTCTATCAAGAAGCCAGAAAGAAACTACAGGAGGTGGGAAAAGCTTATGGATAAGTTTGAAGACAAAAAGAAAATTATCGACAGCATCTCTTCGCCGACCCCCCGTGATCTTTCGGGGAAGATTAAAAATATCTATTTAGCTGAACAAAAAGAAAAGAAGGCGAAGAAACGGATTCAAACCAAGGTTTGGGGTCCGGTGTTCGGCACCGCTTTCGGCGCGCTTTTAGTCGTCGCGGTAGCGGTTCCTTTAGCTTTACAAGGGGATGGCGCCATCGATACTAACTCAACAACTGGTGGAACTAGCCACACCAGCCAAACCAACTTACCGCCGCTCCCGGTTTTTAACCAGGCCGACAGCGAGCAAATCGCCTACTGCGTCGCCAGCGCTAATAATATCCTCGGGCAAAACGGAATGAGCCCGGTCCAAAACCTCATTAAAAGACGGGCCCTTCCGGAAAACGATAAAAACATCATCCAAGGGAAATTAACTAATATTCACCCTTACGTCGTCACCGGGGAAGCGATGCTCAATAATAACTTCGCTTTAACCTCCACTCTCACCCAAAGTGGGAGGGATGATTACCCCTACTTAATGACCATCGTCGATGGGGAAGAAATGGTTAACTTCTATTTCAAAGAAACCTTAAAAGAACAAGAGGATGATGAGCAAGAATTCCACATCCAAGGGGAAATCACGGTCCATGAAGAAACCTATATGGTGATCGGGGAAAAGGAACTGGAAGTTGGAGAATATGAAATCGAATTCCGCATCTATTTCGATGAAAATAACCTCAATCAATATCTTTTAATTGAAGAAGAAACCGAAAAGGAAGAGGGAGAAGTTGAAATCTCTTATTCCTATTCTTATGTTGGTTTCGGGGAAACCAAAATCATCGAAGTTAATTACGAAGCAGAAAATAACGAAAAGGCCGTTGAGCTTTTATATGAACAAGGAAATATTAAAGATGAATACCGGCTCTACTACAGCCGGAACAACGTTTTAACCTTAGAAATGAAGAGCGATGATTATGAACTCAGCTTTAAGGTTGAAAATGTCATCGAGGAAGGGGTTCCCGCTTTATCCTACATATTAAATAGCGACCCGCCTTTCTCCTTGATTCTTAAAAAATAAAAAATTTCAAAAATTTACCAATAAAAACCAAAGCTCACTCGTTAGTATGGTGAAAGGTGGTAAATCACATGAATAAAAAATTACTTCTCACTCCCATTATCATGGGGGCCGCTCTCGTGAGTTGCACCACAACCGAGGGCTCAACTATTCTTCCCAACACTTCGACTACTGATACGACAACTAGTCAAACCGGGTCGGAAGTGGCTGGGCTCAACATCTACGCTTATGAAGCGGCGACCTCTGTCGGCTTAGTCAATCTCTTAAAAGCCCCGCAGGTCATGGCCCTTCAAAGCGATGCTCCGAGCGGGCAAACGACAGCGGATCTCATCGCTCAATATCTCCCGACCGCGGAAGCTGTCCTCTTAGGGGAACAAAACCTCTTCACTGAAACGACAGTCGAAAGCGATCTTCCCGAATATCAGACCAAAGTAATCGTGAATTACAAGGATATTACGTTAACCGACGTCTCCTTTACGATGTATTACAACGAAACCATCAAGCACGATGACGATGATGATTGGGACGATGACGATGACTGGGATGACGATTGGGATGAACAAGATGAAATCGAACAAGAAAGCTATATCGATGGCATCATCCAAATCGGTCAAGACACCTTCACCTTAAGAGGGGAAAAGGAAATGGAAGAAGATGAACTGGAAACTTCCTTCCGTTACTTCACCGATGAAAATACCTACGTCTTAGTTGAACAAGAAATCGAAAATGACGAACAAGAATTCAACTACACGGTGGTGAAAAACGGGCGGAAAGTCTATGACTACTCCTTAGAAGCGGAAGACCAAGAAATCGAAATGGAAATCCGCGGCACCGATGTCGGGATGCAAAAATATAAGATGCAACTCTTCCGAAAAGACGGAGTTACCTATATTAAAGTCAGAAGCCTCAATAACGGCAACCGGGAAAGCTATCTCTTCAAAAAGGTCATCGACCAAACCACTGGCTTAGCTACCTACGTCCTCGCGTAACAATATTCAAAGACCTAGAAAGCCCTTCTAGGTCTTTTTCTTTGCCCTCTTTTTTGCGACAATTAAGGCAGGTGGACATTATGAAAAATAAAGAACGAAAGAAAGCATTAAATAAGACCGCTCTCGTGTGGGATTTTATCGAAGCGGCCCTCCTTATGGTGGTCGGACTTCTCTTAATCATTTTCTCGAGTGATGAAAGTTTAAGAAAATCTGTTTATCTCGTGGTCGGGATGTTCCTCTCTTTAAGCGGGATAACGAGAATCGTCTTAAATATCTTACCGTACGCGATGCTCAATGCCGCGCAAGAAAACGCCAAAGTCGACATCATGAAAAACTTTAAGCTCAGCATGCTTGTCCTCGGGGCTAGCGAACTCGCGCTCGGGATCACTTTCATCGTTTTCTACATTCAAAAAGACCAAGCTTTCTTCGATAGCATCGCTTTCTTTATCTCTAACTTAGTCTCCATCATCTTAATGGTGGTTGGCTTATCTTTCATGGTGACTTCTATCGTTTTCTTCAGCAAGAAACTCAACAATACCTTAACCAATACCTTACTTTTACTCTTAAGCATCGGTCTGATTGTCTTAGGGGTTTTAGTCTTAATCTTCATCAACGATGCCGCGATTCTTGAACAAATCACCTTGATTGTCATCGGGATTATCTTCATCGTGACCGCTATCGCGAGCATCTGCCATATCGTGCTCATCTTAAAAACTAATAAACGGCTAAAAGAGAAAATCGAAAAGATGAAAACAGCCGAAGAAATCGAAGATAAAACCTTGCTATTAGAAGAAAAAGATAAAACTACTCTTCCTGATGAGTCAACTTCAGAACACCAGTAAGTTCTAAGAAATGCGGTAAAGAGCGGCACCAATCACAGAAAACGTGCCACTCTTTTAATTTATGAGCGTACCGTTGAATAAACATCGTTTTTAATTGTTGATAGTTTGTTGTCATCGTCGCTCCTAAACAGAAACCAGAAGGAAGGGACGCGACGAGGACCCGCCACTTGGCTTTTCGTTCGGGTTCTGGGGTGTCTTCACTTAAAGCGTTATATTCATCAATTAAGGTTTGAATCCGGTCAAGGATGATGGGGTCAGTATCCGCCACACATTGATCTTTGACTTTGAATTTCAAAAGGCAATGCATGGTGCTTTGGCTGCTGATGAAGTCAAACCAATGGTATCTTTGAGCTTCTTTCCACCAGAAAAGTGGCGCGGTTACATCGAGTTGCACGAGGATACCTTTTAAGTAATTATCGTGCCCTTCACCATTTCTCGTTTGCCCTAAGCGGCTCGCTCTAAGGAAATCTTTTTCGGTCGTTTCCGAAGTATCGATTTTAGTCCGCATCGGGTTACCGCTGGCTTTGACGGCTCTTTCAAGCCCATAAACGTAAGTGTTTTCTATTTTGAAGTCCATAAAGTTGCCTCCCATAAATTTTTAAGTAAAGCGAGGCGGGTTAAAAGCCCCACTCCTTTCGGCACTGGCGATTGGAAACTGACCGGGAGATTTCGTTCCATATCCCCGATGAGTTTATTGTTTTCGTCGCGGTTAATACCGACATCGATTAAGACCGCTGATGGTTTTAAGGTATAGGTATGATCAATGATGTTGATGTGCCCAACCGCGGAGACAAGTAAATCCGCATGAGCAGCGTAGAACCTTTTATCTTCTTCTTTGGTTTTGCTGTGAAGAACAGTGACATTCATGTTCTTTTGGAGAAGGAGTTTCGCTAGAGGTTTACCGACGATATTGCTTCGCCCAATGACGACCGCGTTTTTTCCTTCAAAAGGGAAATTCATGTCAGTTAAATAATCGATGATGCCTTTTGGAGTGCAAGGAGTGAAATGGCTCCCTAAAGTGAAACCATCGACATCTTTTTTCGGGTTTATAGCATTCACTAATTTTTGTTCATTTAAATGCTTAGGAATCGGGAGTTGAAGCAAGATGCCATCATAATTCTTGTCATCATTGAGTCTGAGAATAGTGTTTAAAATTTCCGTTTCTTCCACTTCGACCGGAAATTTAAAAAGGTCCGCTTTAATCCCCACTTCCTCGCTATCTTTGATCTTCCCTTTGATGTAAGAATTACTAGCGGGGTTATCCCCCACTTGTAAAATAGCGAGTCCCGGGATTTTCGGACTCTCGCTTATGAGTTTCTTTAAACGTTCTTTTTCACTTTTAACGTAATCGACGATTACCATACAAAAATATTTTAAAGAGGTCTAAAGAAAAGGAAAACAACTAAGTTAAATTAAAGCAGTAAGTAAGTTAGCAGCTGCGACCGCTTGATCAGCGGAAGAAGCACTATCGGTAGAACCTCCGCTATTGACCGAGGTTAAAACCATGATCAAAAGGGCCATGAATAAGAAGAGAATGGCGAAGCCGAAAGTTAACCAGCTGATGATTTTTTCGCTGCCCCGTTCCTTCGTTTTAGCAAAAACGTTAAGACCACCACCGGTGATGGCGCCAGACGCCCCTTCGGATTTACCGCCTTGGAGAAGCGATAAGACAATCACGATTAAGGCAACAATTAAGAATAGAATATCGTACCACTGCATTTTAAAACCTGTTGCTCGCTTTTAAGCGCCCCTTAAATATAGGGCAATAGCGTTCTTTTGTAAATCGAAAAATACTATTCTTGCGGTAAAAGGTCTTCCTCCTTCAGGAGGAAAGAGAGGGAAGAAATCTTCGTTTTGTGGTAGGAAGGATATTCATTCTTCCGGTCAATGAGGATGCCTTTGATGCCAGCGTTTTCAGCCGCTAGCATGTCATTTAAGCTATCCCCGACATAAACAGCCTGTTCTTTCGGGCAATTAAGCTTTTCTAAAGTGAAGAGAAGGCCATCGGGATATGGTTTAGGTTTTTCAACAATATCATTACCAACTAAGATAGCGAAGTCTTTTTCAACATCGAACATTTTTAAAACTTTGCTGATATGGAGCACACTGTTACCAGTCATGATGGCTAAGGTGTACCCTTGCTCCTTAAGTTTATTCAAAGTTTCTTTGGTCTCCGGAAAGATATCCGTTAATTCAATGTTCTTTGGGTAATCCAGAGCGGCTATGATGGTTCTCACGAAAGGTTCGAGATGCGGTGGCATGATTTTTCGTTCCTCAATCACCTTTTGAAGCGAAACATGGATATAGTCCGCGACTTGTTCTTTCGTGCATTCTTCCCCGATGACGTGGAAAGCTTCTTGGTAGACTGGAACTAAGGCCCGGTACGAGTCAAAAAGCGTGCCATCAAAATCAAAAATGACTAATTTCATTTATTAATTTCCCCTTTTAATTCAAAAATAATATCCCGGATTTGCGCAGCTTTTTCGAAATCGAGATTTTTCGCTGCCTCCCGCATCTGTTTCTCTAAACTCTTGATATAGTCCTCAATTTTCTTCTTGGGAGCTTTCTTATCAATGATGAGTTCCGTGTCATTTTCGGTGTTGGTAAGAGGTGGCCTAATCTCTTTATGGATGGTGGTCGGAATGATGCCGTTCTCCTCGTTATACTTTTCTTGAATGGCCCGTCTTCTTCTGGTTTCCGTTATCGCTTCATCCATGCTCTTAGTGATGGTATCCGCGTACATGATGACGGTCCCGTTACTGTTTCTCGCGGCCCGTCCGATGACCTGAATTAAAGAAGTCGTGCTTCTTAAGAAGCCTTCCTTATCAGCATCGAGGATCGCGATTAAACTGACTTCCGGAATATCTAAACCTTCTCTCAACAAGTTAATACCGACTAGAACATCATATTTACCTCGCCTTAAATCGTAGATAATCTGCGTTCTTTCTAAGGTCTTTGTTTCATTATGGAGATAAGCGACTTTGATGCCTTCCCCTTTGAGGTAAGAAGTTAAGTCTTCCGCCATTTTGATGGTCAAAGTGACAATCATCGTCCGTTCGTTCTTCGCGATTCTTTGTTGAATCTCATTGAGCAAATCATCGATTTGCCCCATCGTCTTTCTTACTTCAATCATCGGGTCCAAAAGACCGGTAGGCCTAATGATTTGTTCCACTACTTCATGGTTACAGTGTTCCATTTCGTAAGGTCCTGGGGTCGCGGAAGTAAAAATAACTTGGTTCGGCATCAAGCTTTCAAATTCTTTAAAGGATAAGGGTCTATTATCGAGAGCGCTCGGGAGACGGAACCCATAATCCACCAAGGTTTGTTTTCTCGATAAGTTCCCGTTATACATCCCGTTTAATTGGGGGATAGTGACGTGGCTTTCGTCGATCATTAAAAGGAAATCTTTCGGGTAATAATCTAAGAGAGTCCAGGGTCTCGCTCCGGGTGGACGATTATCGATATGCCGAGAATAGTTTTCAATCCCCGGGCACATTCCGAACTCTTTTAAAGAATCGATATCTTGCCGAGTTCGGCTTTCTAAGCGTTCCGCTTCAAGGAGTTTTCCTTCTTTCTTAAAGTATTCCAAACGTTCTTCTAATTCTTTTTCAATATTGACGCAAGCGGCTTGGATCCTTGCCTTCGTGGAAGCGTGGTCATAAGCCGGGTAAATCGGGTAAGTTTTAAAGCTTCTCCTAATTTGGCCAGTCATGCTATCGACTTCGCTGATCTTTTCTACTTCATCCCCAAAACAATCGATTCGGACAAAGTATTCCCTGGTTATCATCGGAGCGATATCGATGATATCCCCGTGCACTCTGAAACTACCTGGCGGCAAATCAAAGTTATTGCGTTTATATTGAGCTTCCACTAAACGGGAAAATAATTTTTTCCGGTCTAAGGTTTCCCCTTCCCTTATTTCAAAAACTAAGCCACGATATTCTTCAGGGTCGCTTAAGTCAAAGATGGCGGCGACACTGGCGACGATGATAGTATCGGATCTTTCCAGAACACTATTGACCGCGCTCGTCCTGAGCATTTCGATATCTTCATTCATCACCGCGTTCTTTTCGATATAGGTGTCGCTTTTCGGAACATAGGCTTCCGGTTGATAAAAATCGAAGTTCGAAACAAAATATTCCACTCGGTTATTGGGGAAGAGTTCTTTAAATTCTCCGTAAAGTTGAGACGCTAAAGTTTTATTATGAACTAAGACTAAAGTCGGCTTATTAAGCTTTGCAATAATGTTAGCGGCCGTAAAGGTTTTCCCCGTCCCGGTCGCCCCTAAAATAACATTGAACTTTTTCCCGTGCTCAATGTTTTCTAAAGTCTTTTTGATCGCTTCCGGTTGGTCACCTGTCGGTTTATAAGGAGAGATTAATTGGAAATTATTTTTGATCATTGTTCTTAGAATCTTTTTTCGACTCGTTCTTTAAGAAAGGAATAGGTTTTAAGGGTTCGAAACCTTCACCATTGATCGCTTTCGCTAAGGTGAAACAGACGAAAGCCCGGGGATCAATTTCTGCAATGCGGCTCCGTAAGATATTTTCTTCGTCACGATAAATGACGACCCAAATCATGATTCGTTTTTCACCGGAATAGCCGCCTTGGCTTTCAAATAAGGTTGTCGCGTGCCCTAATTCATCATGGATGAAAAGCTGAATATCCTCGTATTTCTCGCTTATAATTTCGCAAATTATATAAGCGTTCCCTCGGATATAGATAAATTGAATCGCTAACGCGCAGCATAAAGCGGTGATGATACCGACCAAGCCTTTAAAGACATCTTGGAAGACAATCATACCGATGATGATTAACGTCGCATCAATCAAGAAAGAAGAAATATCTTCTTTGATATGGAAATACTTTTTAAGGATTCGACTAATAACGTCAACACCACCAGTAGAACCATTGCCTAAATACGAAATCGCCACCCCGGCACCGGTTAAGAAACCGCCGAAGAGACCGAGGAGCAACAGTTTTCCATAGCTCGAAGGATCCGCGATTAAGTTAAAAGCTTCCGCTAAGTTAAGACGGAGGAATAAGGAATAGAAAATGGGGTAAGCAACAGTGCTCAAAAGGGTTCTTAAACTAAATTTCTTCCCAACGAAGATTAAACCTAAGAACCAGAATAAAGCTTGGGTGATACCAACGATGATATCGTAGGCTTGGAAACCCGTCGCCCCTTCAATCCAGGCATTGAATAAGATACCGATAGAGAGGATACCACCGCTGACGATATCGCAAGGAGTTAAGAAGACCGCCGAAGCAAAGGATAAAATAATGCTCCCGACGATGACGAGCAAAGTGTTCTTCAACTCCCGATAAAGCTTTAACTTCTTCGGGTCTTTAATTTTGAGTTCGACCAGCCCCATCTTTACTCTCCTTTTCTAAATAACTATATAACATATCAAGGATATCGCCGTCCATGATGCCACTGACATCGCTGGTTTCGTATCCTGTTCTGTTATCTTTGACTAAAGTATAGGGGCAGAAAACGTAGCTCCGAATCTGGCTTCCCCACTCGATGTTCTTTTGCTCACCGATGATCGATTGCATCTTTTGCTGCCGTTCTTCAATCTTCCGTTGCATAAGCTTATTTGTCAGCATTTCCATACAGGTTTGTTTATTCAAAAGCTGCGATCTTTCAATTTCGCATTGAACGACAATCCCAGTCGGAATGTGAGTAATACGGACAGCCGAAGATACTTTATTGACGTTTTGGCCACCAGCGCCACCGCTCCGGAAAGTATCGACCCGTAAATCTTTAGGGTCGATAACAACGTCACTGACTTCGCTAAATTCCGGAACAACAGAAACCGAGGCAAAAGAAGTGTGTCTTCTAGCATTAGCATCGAAGGGACTAATTCTCACTAACCGATGAACTCCCTTCTCACCTTTCAGTAGCCCATAAGTGTGTTCTCCACTAATCTTCATGGTCACACTCTTAAGACCCGCTTCTTCTCCGGCTTCATAAGAAAAGATTTGGTAAGTGAAACCATTCTTTTCGCAGAACCTCTTATACATCCGAAAAAGCATGTCCGCCCAGTCTTGAGCTTCCGTGCCACCGGCACCCGGGTGAATTTCTAAAAGGCAATTTAAATTATCGTATTCCCCGCTAAAGAGGAGAACCTTTCTTAAGTCCTCTGTTTCTTGATCAAGCTCATCCTCGATATCATTAGCGAGCAGGGTTTTATCATCATTTGAAAGGCTTTCATCTTCTAAAATACCCTGCAAATCTTGAATATTTGTTTGGATTTTCTCAAAAGAGCTGACTTTATTCTTCAACGAATTATATTCGTTTAAAACTTTTACTGCGCTCTTCTTATCGCCCCAGAAGCCATCGGTATTTTGCTCGTCTTCTAAGACTTTGATTCGTTCTTTAATTTTTGGGAGGTCAAAGAGAATCACCGAGTTGACGGCAAAGCTTTAATAGTTCCGCGTTATGTTGTTTAAGTTCCACCAACTCTTTCATGTTATTCCTTCTTTGCTTCGACCTTTTCTGGTTGTAAATCTTCTTTGGTTTCTTTTGTTTCAGCGGCCTTTGGAGCATCCGCGGCTTTGACTTCCGTAGCTTGTTCGGCTGGCTTTTCTTCTTGCCGTTTGATTTGGACATTTAAAAGGCTATAAGCCACGTCGACCGCGACCTTTTCATTCATTTCTTTGAACATTTGATAGCCTTCATTGACGTAATCTTGGAGAGGATTCGTTTGAGCGTAGCTTCTTAAGTTAATCCCTTCTCGTAAGTGGCTCATGGTATCGATATGGCCTTGCCAAGCTCGATCGATAACTCTTAAGGTTAATTGTCTTTCCACCATGTCAGCTTCTTTCGCGGTCCAGGTCTTTCTCTTTTGGAGATACGTCGCATATAAGAGTTCACCTAAATCTTCACCGGCTTCCATCGCGACACTTCCGTCATAGGCTAAAGCGTTGAAGCTTCCCTCTTTTAAGAACTTCGGTTCCACTAATTGTTTAAGAGTGTCCCCGCTGACTAAACCATCGACCGAGTTTTCATCGACCGCTTTATTGGCTAAATAGTGACCGGCGGTCATGAAGTTATCGTGGATTAAGTTGACGATATCGTCCGCCATCAGGATGCTATCCCGTTTCTTATAGATGATGTCTCTTTGTTTCGCTAAGACGTCATCGTAATCTTTTAAGTTCTTCCGGACATCGAAGTTACGTCCTTCAATTTGCTTTTGAGCGTTAGTTACCGCGTTCATCAGCATCCTATTTTCATAAGCTTCGTCTTGGAGGTTATTGACGATCATATTCCGGATATTCGGTGAAGCAAATCTTCTTAAAAGTTCATCATCAAAGCTGACGAAGAAACGGCTATAACCCGGGTCCCCTTGCCGACCACTCCGACCACGGAGCTGGTTATCAATCCGGCGGGATTCATGCCGTTCCGTCCCGAGGACGCAGAGGCCACCGAGTTCCTTAACTTTATCATCGAGCTTAATATCGGTACCCCGACCAGCCATGTTAGTCGCGAGCGTAACCGCTCCGACTTCCCCAGCGTGACTGATGATTTCCGCTTCCCGAGCTTGATTTTTCGCGTTTAAGACTTCGTGAGGAATATGAGCGGCGGTGAGTAAAGCTGAAATTTCTTCGTTACTTTCAACGGAAACCGTACCGATGAGGACGGGTTGGCCTTTCGCGTGCCGTTTTTCAACTTCCTTAACTAAAGCTTTTAACTTCGCTTGATGGGTACCGAAGATTAAATCGGTATCGTCGATCCGTTGAACAGGCCTATTGGTCGGAATGCAGACAACCTTCATGTTATAGATAGTTTGGAATTCTTCTTCTTCAGTTTTCGCAGTCCCCGTCATCCCACTGAGCTTGGTATAAAGACGGAAGAAGTTCTGGTAAGTAATCGTCGCGAAGACGACAGTTTCTTGTTTAATTTCCACCCCTTCTTTCGCTTGGATAGCTTGTTGGAGACCATCGTTATATTCTCTTCCCGGCATAATCCGACCCGTGAATTGGTCGATGAGTTGAATTTGGTGATTTTGGTCGACCATATATTCAACGTCCCGGCTCATGATGTAGTTCGCTTTTAAGGCTTGGTGAATCCGGTGCACGAGGTCGTTATATTGGGGATCATAAAGGTTTCTGACCCCGAACATTTTTTCGGCTTTGTTATTCCCTTCTTCGGTTAATGAACAAGTTTTATCTTTTTCTTCAATCTTGAAATCCCGGTCCTTCTTCAACATTTTGACAAAGCGGTCCGCGACTAAATATTGAGAAGCGGGTGCCCGGCTTCCACCGCTGATGATGAGCGGGGTTCTACTTTCATCGATTAAAATGCTATCGGCTTCGTCGACAATCGCTAAGTTAAGACCTCTTAAGACCCGGCCTTCCAGGTTCGGGGCCATGTTGTCTCTTAAGTAGTCGAAACCGAGTTCGCTATTGGTCGTATAGGTAATATCGCAAGCGTAAGCTTCTCTTTTTTCTTTCGTTTGTTTACTGGCTAAGTTAACCCCGACAGTAAGCCCGAGGAACCGATAGATTTCACCCATCCACTCGGCGTCCCGTTGGGCTAAGTATTCGTTAACCGTGATGACGTGGACACCTTTTCCGGATAAAGCGTTAAGATAGACCGCCATCGTAGCGGTTAAGGTTTTGCCTTCCCCGGTCTTCATTTCAGCGACGTCGCCATTATGAAGGACTAACGCCCCGATAATTTGAACTTTGAAGGGTTTTTGATGTAAGACCCGCCAAGCCGCTTCCCGAGCGACCGCGAAAGCTTCGTATTTAATGTCGTCGAGCGTGGCCCCGTTGGCTAAGGCTTCTTTAAACTCAACTGTTTTGTGAATCAATTGCTCATCGGTGAGCTTGCTCATTTCTTCGTCATACGCAATGACACGATCAGCTTCTCTAGCGTACTTATTAAGTTCCCGCCGTTCTAAATGGAATATTTTTTCAATAATGTTTGCCACGGTAATCTCCTAAAATCGTTAATGATATTATCATTAAACACCCGTTATATCAATTATCGGACAACGGACTTTTCTTCATGGTTCTCGTAAAGACGAGGGAAAGGACTTTCTTAGGTTGAAAGGGAAGAAGAAGTTCTTTACTCGCTAAAAGGGAACTACCAGTTGTTTTGATGTCATCGATAATTAAGAGTTTTTTGCCGGTTATTTGTTCTCCGTTTACGACCATGAGGTTATTTTTAACCTTCATCCGTTCTTCTTTTGAGAGATCAGCTTGCTTGATATCTTTAATTTTCTTTAAACAATGAATGATGGGAAGGTTTAAGGGTTTAAACATCTCCACCACATGGTTAAAACCTCGTTTTTCATCACCTTCTTTGGACGATGGAACGGGCACTAAAACATATGAGCGAAAATAGTGATGAAGTACTTTGGCTGTCCTTTCAAAAAAGACCGATGAAAGCTCAATATCCCCTAAGCCTTTAAACTGATAAATGAGGGATTTAATGGTTTCAGTGTAATGGGATAAATAGTAAGTTGTTAGGTCATCTTGCACCTCCTTTTCAAAGTTAATATCTAGCGTTCGGTAACACTTATCGCAGATATGGGAATCTGGAGTAAATAGCGTTGAGAAATTGTGGTCATTAATTGGGGAGAAACATATCTTGCAAAAAGCGGTTACTGCTTTCGATTTCATCGATGGCTCCTTTCATGCTCGGGGTCACTTTTTCCGCTAAAAATAGTACGTCCCCATCAGGATAATCTTTCTTCCTTCCCACTCGACCGCTGATCTGGATGAGGGTTTCTTTATCAAAGATTTCTTCTTGATCACTTTCGATAATAATCACCTGTAAATTAGGGAAAGTAACCCCGCGTTCTAAGATACTGGTCGTCACTAAATAACTCAGTTCCTTGTTCTTGAATTTTCTTAATATTTCCTCCCGATTTTCTTTCTTAGAATGGATAACTTCTCCGTCCTTTTTCACCAATCGTAGTTTGCTATAAAATTCTTCCGCAATATCAATCGTTGGGCAGAAGATAAAAGCCCCTTTTCCTTCCTTTTTATAGTCCACCAATTTCTTAATAACGTAAAAAAGAGCGAACTTATGCGGAAATAATTTGATTTGTGGAACGGGAATTTGATGTTTATGAAACCTCGTTCTTAATTCCAAAATATTCTTATTTCCTCGGCGGAATTCCGTTAAGAGTTCTTCGCTTGGCGTGGCGGTCATGATGACTTTTTGCCCTCTTAATGCCCTTTTAAAGAAGGTTTGAAGAACGTCGTTTCCTTTATAGGGAAAGGCATCAATCTCATCAAAGATTAAGAGATCAAAATACTTCTCGTACCGGAATAATTGATGAGAAGTTAAGACGATGATTTCTCCATCAAGCTTTTCGGTTTCGCCCCCGTAGACTAAGGTCACTTGGGTGTTGGGGAAAGCCGTCTTTAAACGTTCACAAAGTTCCTTCGCTACTTCTCTTCTCGGCAAGCAAAACCCTACTTGATCATTTCTTTGAAGGGCTAACAAGATGACCCCGAAAACGAGCTCGGTTTTACCCGCTCCACAGACAGCATAAATTAAACTATCTCGCCTATTGATATAGGCCTGGATAACTTTATCGGAAATTTCTTTTTGTTCTTCCGTTAGTTCATAAGCTAAATCAAGAACGGGTTTATTTACTCTAAACCTTCTGGGTTTTGCTTTTTCGCCTTGAAAGGTGATGCACTTTCGGCAATAGGCTCGGCCATTTTTATAGCCCAAATATCTGGGGTCAGAGTTACCGCAGACGTGGCAAACATATAAAAAAAGCTCCCTCATATTCTTTTATAGGGAGCTTCTTATTGTTTTGTCTTATTTATTTTCGTATGCGAGGATTTTATCAACTCGTTTTTGGTGCCGACCCCCTTCAAAGGCAGTGGTTAAAAAGATGATGGAGCGCCTTTCAATGTCTTTGATATCCATGAATCTCGCTCCGAAGGTGATGACGTTCGCGTCGTTATGTTGCCTCGCTAAACGGCTAACTTCGTCGTTATACCCGATAGCGGCCCTGACACCTTTCGCCTTATTAGCGGCCATCTCCACCCCTTCCCCGCTACCGCAGATGAGGATGCCGAGAATATGGTCTTTCATGACTGTTTCCCCAACTTTAAAAGCGAAGTCTGGATAATCGCAGCTGAGTAAAGAATCCGTTCCGACATCGGTGACATCATAACCTTCACCTTTTAAGAATTCTTTTAACTGTTCTTTCGCTTCAAAACCGGCATGGTCACTTCCGATGACAACTTTCTTAGATAAGTCCATGGTCTTTTAATCCTTTCTCAATCGTTTCAAAGGGAACTTTCCCTTGTCTGATTAACTTAATTTTACCATCTGTAACTTGGACGATGGTGCTCGGGACATTGAAAGGTACTTCTTGGTACACAATCGCGGCTACTTCCCCATCAAATACTTTTATAATCTCATCCGGTTCTGTAATCGGGGCTTCCCCAGAATGGTTGCAGGAGGTCACTAAAGCCGCACCGCCCGCTAAACGGAGAATCTCTTGAGCAGACGGAAAATCAGGAACCCGAATTCCAATGTATTTGGTTCCTAAGGTGATCCAATGAGGAAGATTATCTTTGGCTTCCGCAATAAGAGTAACTTGACCTGGGAAGAAGTTATCGAGGATATATTCGGAAATTGGGTCTTTTCTAAGGTAAGATTTCGCTACCTCATTACTTGCGCACATCAAGGTGAACGGCTTCTCGGGTGGCCGTTTTTTAATCTTCACAAGTTCATCATAGCCGTCTTCCGTTTCAATCGTCCCGGCTAAACCGTAAACGGTATCCGTGGGGAAACAAATCGCCTTCCCTTGCTTTAAATATTCAGCGGCTTTTTCAGTATCTTTTAAGCTAAGTTTTTCCATATTACGCCTTCACAAAAACGATTAAAAATCTCTTAAAACCATTTAAATCATCCAGGAATTGATAGGAATAATTCGATAAATAGGTTTTCATAATCTTCTCTAAATAGGGCACTAATTCCGGCGAGATTTCAAAGAACATTAAGAGCTGATTTTTCATCACATTCTTATATTCTCTAAAGATTTTTAAATAGACATTATCATCTTCTTTAAAGTATAAAGCGCTGGAGGGTTCAAACTCTTTAACGGAGTTCTGCAGATATTCATTTTCCGTGATATATGGGGGATTAGAAACAATGATATCGAGGTTCATTTTTTCCGCCATATAGGGTCTTAAAGCATCCCCTTGTAAGAGACGGATATTCGCTCCATGTTTTTCTTTATTAATCTTGGCGACTTCTAAGGCGTCTTTCGAGATATCGCTTCCAGTGATGAGCCAGGATGGGAAATATTCTTTTAATGTAATAGCGATCGCCCCACTCCCGGTCCCGATATCGGCGACAACGAGATAATTTCTTGGGTCAAAGTAATCGGAGACGCGTTCAGTGATTAACGCTACAAGTTCTTCGGTTTCGCCTCTTGGAATCAAGACCCGATTGTCAACGTAAAATTGATTATTTAAGAATTCCGTTTGATGGGTGATGTATTCGACCGGTTCCCCTTCTTTCAGCCTTTCAACTTGACTAAAAAAGAGTTCCGGGTCTTTTAATTCTTCATCCCCTTTTACAAGGACATCAATTTGGTTTTTAAAGCCTTGATCGGCCATCAGTAAAAGCCGGAGGTCAAGAGCCATAATACCGGCGCCTTTTCCTTCATCAAAGGCTTTCTTTAAGGCATCTTTAATTTTCATCCCGTTTAACTTCTTCTAAAAGTTTTTGTTCTTGGTCAAAGTGAATTAAGGCATCGATAACGGGGTCAAGTTCCCCTTCCATCACTCGGTCAAGCTGATTGATGGTAAAACCAATCCGGTGATCAGTCACCCGATTTTGGGGATAGTTATAGGTTCTAATCTTTTCGCTTCGTTCACCGGTACCGACCTTAAGTTTCCGTTCCGTCGCGCGTTTATTATCTTCTAAGGATTGATAGTAGTCTTGAACTTTCGCTCTGATCATCCGCATACAGATTTCTTTGTTTTGAAGTTGAGCTTTTTCGGTTTGGCAGCTGACCACAATCCCGGTGGGAAGGTGGGTGATCCGGACCGCACTTTCTGTCTTATTGACGTTTTGACCGCCGGCTCCTTGGCTTCTATAAGTATCAATCTTTAAATCCGCAGGATTGATTTTAACATCGACTTCTTCCGCCTCCGGCATAACGAGAACTGTCGCAGTACTGGTATGAATTCTTCCGCTGGCTTCGGTCTTTGGGACTCTTTGGACCCGGTGAGCGCCACTTTCGAACTTTAATTTAGAGTAAACGCTATCGCCTTTTACCATGAAGGAAACATAGGAATAGCCGCCGGCTGTTCCTTCGATCCCGTCGATATATTGGACTTTCCAGCCCTGCCGTTCACTGTAACGGGTATACATTCTTAAAAGGTCACCTGCGAAGATGTTGGCTTCGTCACCTCCGACCGCTCCTCTAATTTCCACGATGATGTTTTTCTTATCATTAGGATCGACGGGGACGAGCTGCGCTTGGAGGGAATTTTCGAGCTCCGCCATTCTGTCTTCTAAGTTCTTTCTTTCTTCTTTTAAAAGCTCTTCCATATCACTATCGATAGAATCATTTAAAGAAGTGATGATGTCTTTTAGATCATTTTCATCTTTCAGATATTCCTTGTAATCTTTGTAAGGTTTTTCAAGTTCCGCTCGTTCTTTACTCAAAGAAGTTAACTTCTGAATATCTTCTTCAATCTTTTCATCCGCTAAGAGGGATTCAATTTCTTCGTAACGTTTTTTTAAGGCTTCGAGCCTTGACCGCATGCTTTCTTCCATAATCGGAAGGATTATACCATATTTTTATAAGCCCTTTGTAATGCGAGAAAAAACCTTACCCAACCTTTTTAAAGACCGGCTTAGAGGGTATAATTACAGCGATATGACCTACCGTGCTTTATACCTTAAATATCGGCCGCAGACTTTTTCGGAAGTAGCCGGCCAAGAAGCGATTGTTAAAACCTTAGTTAACTCCTTAAATAGTGGGAAAATCGCCCATGCTTACTTGTTTTCAGGTCCGAGAGGAACTGGAAAAACCTCGATGGCGAGACTCTTCGCGAAAGCCTTAAACTGCGAAGAAGGGCTCGGCCACCAATGTGATGTATGTGATAACTGCCGGATGATATCCGAAGGTTCTCACCCCGATGTCATCGAGATTGACGCGGCGAGCAATAACGGGGTTGATCAAGTGAGAGACTTGATTGAGAAGATTCATTACGCTCCGATTAAAGGACGATACAAAGTCTACATCATCGATGAAGTTCATATGATGTCGACTGGAGCGTTCAACGCTCTTCTTAAGACCTTAGAAGAACCCCCGTCCCACGTTATCTTTATCTTATGTACGACCGAAATTAATAAAGTATTACCCACCATTATTTCCCGTTGCCAAAGATTTGATTTCAGTAAAGTCCCCGACCAAGAAATGAAGGAAAGACTTTTAGAAATCTTAAAGAAAGAACAAGCGACATATGACGATGAAGCGGTCAATCTTTTAATCAACCTCGCTGATGGGGGAATGAGAGACGCTTTATCAATCTTAGATCAAGTTCTTTCCTTCACCGGTAATAAACTTACAACCGAAGATTTACTCGATATCTATGGTTTAGCGAGTAAAGTCGATAAGATTAAAATCTTGGAAGCCGTCGGTGATAGCGATGTTGAAACTCTCTTATCTCTCATTGAAAATTTAACGAGAAAAGGGATTGATTTAAAGCGATTAATCACCGATTTAATCGAACTTTTAAAGGACTTATATGTCTATCAAATTACCAGGGACGTTAAGCTTTTAAAAACCCTGACATTAACGGAAGCCGATGAATTAAATGACCACCTGAGGCCCTCGCAAGTTAACCATATGTTGTTGACGCTTCTTAAGACCTTAAATGACTTTAAGTTCATTAATGATTCGAAGGCTTTACTAGAAATTACTTTATTAGGCTTAACGAAAAAGGAAGAAGAGATTGTTAACGAAACCCCCGCTCCGAAAGTTACCCCTGTTGTTAAGAAAGAAGAATTGAAACCAGTCGAAGTGAAGAAAGAAGAACCGAAGCCAGTAGAAATTAAAAAAGAACCGGTTATCGAAGCGAAGAAAGAGGAAGAACAAGATTTATCGAAACTTTCGAAAGACGTTCCTCCTTCCTTCCTCTTTGATGACGCAGAAGAGAAAAAAGAGGAAAAAAAAGAAACTAAAGAAGAAGTTTCCACTCTCCCGGAATTTAGTGGAGCGGTCCTTCAAACGTCTGGTGACATGAATGAACTCGATCAAAATACAATGATTGGCATCATGACAACCGCGAGTAAGCCGGAAAGAGAAAAGCTTCTCAATCAATGGAGCGCTTTACAAGACTACGTTGCTAATCCGGAAGCCGGGCCTTTCGCCTCCCTTCTCAGAATGGGGCACCCCTTCTGCTTATGTAAGGAAGCTTTAATCCTCACCTATGATTTAAAATCGCAAGCGAACAAGATTAACCTAAAAGCTAACCAAAAATACTTTAGAATCTTGCTACATAAACTATTGGGAAGAGACGTCTTCGTCTACGCTTTAGACCCCAAGAGTCGAGTGGAAATGATGAATAACTATTACTCTCTCGCCCAAGTGGGAGGACTTCCTGCGAAAAATTCCGTAAAATTAGTGCTACCAAAGGAGTAAATATATGAATCAAATGCAACAAATGCTCATGCAAGCCCAACGCTTACAAAAGCAAATTTTAAAGGCCCATGAGGAACTCGATAAGAAAGAATTCACCACCGAAAAAGCTGGCTTAGTGACTTTAGTGATGAAGGGTGATCGAAGCCTTGTCAGTTTATCTATCAATGAAGATGCCTTAGACAAAGAAAACAAAGAAATGCTCGAAGAAACCATCAAGATGGCGGTCAACGAAACCTTAGCTAAAATCAGAGAAGAAGCCGATAGAATCGATGAACAACTCACCGGAAGAGGAGGCCTTCCTTTCTAGATGAATAACTTGAAAACTCTTGACGCCTTGATTAGTAGTTTCCAAAAGCTTCCCGGTATCGGAGAAAAAACCGCGGAACGCTTGGCCTACAGCGTTTTATCGTGGCCATTGGAAGATGTCGAAGAGTTTTCATCATCTTTAATCAAAGCCAAAACCGATATTCACCCCTGCCCCATCTGCGGGCTCTTCACTGAAAACGACACCTGCGATGTCTGCAGTGACGAAAACCGCGATCATAAAGTCATCACAGTCGTCAGTGAAAGCAAAGACGTCTTAGCGATTGAAAAGATGGGGACATATAATGGTCTCTATCACGTCTTAGGGGGCAACATTTCCATCAATAAACAAATGGGCCCAGAGAAGCTGAATATCGATCACCTTTTAAAGAGAATCAAAGAAGGAAAGATTGAAGAAGTCATCTTAGCCCTCAACGTCACCATCGACGGGGAAACCACCGCGTTATACCTCCAGAATCTTTTAAAAGATTTCCCGGTGAAAGTCACCCGTTTAGCCTGCGGGCTTTCGATGGGCTCAAGCCTCGATTATATTGACCCGTTAACCTTAAGACGGGCCTTCGAAGGGAGAAAATAATGTTTATCACATTTGAAGGTGTCGAAGGAAGCGGTAAGAGCACCGCGATAAAGAAAATCATCGAAGAATTAAAGAAAGAAAACTACGATGTTCTTTTGACGAGGGAACCCGGCGGAACCCCAATATCTGAGCAAATCCGCGATATTATTTTAGATAAACAGAATACGGACATGGATTATATGACCGAAGCTTTGCTGTACGCAGCGAGTAGAAGGCAACATATCGTCCAAAAGATTCTCCCGGCTTTAAAGGAACATAAGATCGTTCTCTGCGACCGCTTTTTGGATAGTTCTTTAGCTTATCAAGGAGCTGCTCGGGGTTTAGGAATTGATAAAGTGTACGCCTTAAACCAATTCGCGACCGATGGTCTTCTCCCCGATTTAACCATCGTCTTTGATCTTGACCCCGAAGAAGGACTTCACCGGATATCCTGCAATAAGAATCGAGAAGTAAATAGACTCGATAAAGAAAAATTAGCCTTCCATAAAAAGGTGAGAGAAGCTTTCCTTTATCTCCATAAAACTTATCCCGACCGGGTAAGGATTATCGATGCTTCAAAAGACCCGGTTGAAGTCTATAAGGAAGCTCTTAAAGAAATTCATAATGTTCTTCGAAGACGATGAAAGAAAGACAGTTTTTAGAAACATATCAACCAAAGTTTTTAACTTATCTTAAGAACGCGATAAAGAATGACCGCTTGGGGCAAGGCTATCTCTTATGCGGCGGTATTGGCTGTCCTTTAAAAGAAGCGGCTTTGTTTCTAAGTGAAACCTTAATCTGTTTAAACCCTGATCCTTTAGCGTGCGAGACTTGCCGAGCATGCAAAAGATTTCAAAACAATAATTACCAAGACTTTATCTTTATCGATGGCTCTACTTCCACCATCAAAAAGGAGCAAGTGCAAGAAGTCATTCAAAAGTTTTCCAAGAGTCCCTTAGAAGAAAAAGGGGTCAAGGTTTACGTCATCCATCACGCCGAAAACATGACAGCAGAAGCTGTAAATTCTCTCTTAAAGTTCTTAGAAGAACCCCCGGGTGGCACGTACGCGATACTTACCACCAACAATCGTGACCGGATTCTCCCCACTATCTTAAGCCGGGTGGAGACCATCAATTTAGCCTTGATTCCGGTCAGTGAAGTTAAAAGAGAAGCCTTAGAACTTGGGGTTAAAGAAGATGATGCGGAGCTTCTTTCAACCATTGAGAACTCCCCCGCTGCGATAAAAGAAGAAAGCGAGAACGAAGACTACGTGAAAGCAAAGAAAGCTTTAAAAGTCGCTTTAAACGCTTTTACCCTCGATAAAGATGACGCTATCTTCCGTTTAGAAAAAGAAATTATTCCTCTCGTAAACAATAAAAATGCCGCGAAATATTTCTTTAAATTATTGACCGTCGTCTTTAAAGATTTAGCCGTCCAAGAAAGAAGTGAACGAGTTTTAAAAAGTTATGATAAACTATTAGAGCCAATCGAAGGGAAAATCACTTCATTGGGGGATGCCTTATATTTAGCCTTACACTTAGAAAGCGAGTTGGAGCTCAATATCAGTCCCACTCTTCTTTTGGAAAAGCTCTTTCAAGAAATTTTATAAACTTATGGATGAATTTTATTTAGGGGTCTGCCTCTCGGGCAGCATTAAAAGTTATTATTTTAGGACTAACATTCCTGACTTAAAGATTGGGGACAATGTCGTCTGCGATACCGCGGAAGGTTTAGCCTATGGTTGGGTTTCCACGAACCCCGTCCCTCTTTCTTCATACACTGGCACTCTTCCCTTAAAAGACGTCTTAAGAAAAGCCTCACCCCAAGATAAAGTCAGCTTCGATTATTACAAGAAAGAAAGTGAAAAAGCTCTTTCCATCGTCGAAAAAGAAATCGCGAAAGCCAACCTCAGCATGAACTTAATTGACGTCAACTACAGCTTAGATGGAAGCATCTGTTTAATTAGATATACCAGTGATGCGAGAGTTGATTTCCGTCCTTTATTAAAGATTCTTCCTCCCCTTTTAAAAGCGAGAATTGAATTCCGGCAAATTTCTCCTCGTGATCGTGCAAAAATGGTCGGTGGGGTCGGGCCCTGCGGAAGGCAACTCTGCTGCCAAACTTTCCTCCATCACTTCGAAAATATCTCGATTGGAAAAGCCAAGAACCAGATGCTCACTTTAAATATCCCCAAGCTCAGCGGCGCCTGCGGTAAACTGGCCTGCTGCTTAGCCTATGAAGATGACCTCTACACCGAAGAAAAGAAGAAATTCCCGGAAGTCGGAACGGAAGTGAAAGACGGGAAAAACATTTATTACGTTGATACCTTCAATGTTTTAAATGAAAAGATTACCATCAAGAATAAAGAAGAAACCAAGACCATTACCTTAGAAGAATATAACGCGCTAAAAAATAAGAAGAATTCTTTTAAGGAGAATAAACGTGACCGTTAAACGGGGACAGGCCTTCATGCAAAACGGCCCCGTTTTTTATTTGGTGGCCACTCCGATTGGAAACTTAACCGAATTCTCCCCGCGAGCGAAAGAGGTCCTTAACACCGTCGACGCGGTATTCTGTGAAGACACTAGACATACTGGACTTTTGTTAAAAGCATTCGATATTAAAAAGCCTTTAATCAGCTGCTTTGAACATAATGAAAACGAAAAAGCCGAACTTCTTTTAAACTACTTAAGAGAAGGAAAATCCATCGCCTATTGTTCCGATGCCGGTTACCCTTTAATCAGTGACCCCGGCCAAAGGCTCGTTCAGAAGGTCTTAGATAATGACTTCTTCGTCAGTGTCATCAGCGGTCCCTCCGCGTTCCTCAATGCCTTATGCGGAAGCGGTCTCGATACCGAACACTTCTATTTCTATGGGTTCTTGAAAGCCGCTCCGAATGAACGAAGAAAAGAGTTAGAAAGCTTAAAAGATTTTCCCTCAACCATGATTTTCTATGAAGCACCGCACCGCTTAATCTCGACTTTAAGAGATATGGAAAAGATTTTTGGTGGGGATCGAAAAGCGGTTTTAGCCCGAGAATTAACTAAGAAACATGAAGAATATATTAGAGGCACATTAAGCGAAATTTTATCCTCCCTTCACGATGAAAAAGGGGAGTTTGTCATCCTCATTGAAAGAGGAAAATCCCTGCAAAAGTCATATAAAGAAGAAGATATTGTGAATTTACTTAAGGAAGAACTCAAAGATAAAAAGAGCAAAGAAGCCGTTAAAAAAGTCGCGGAAATTACCAAACTAAATTCCCACGACATTTATGATTTATATCTTAAATATTTCCGTTAGTTTGTTTTTCTTTCTTCTCTTTTAAATAGATTACTAAGAAACTGATGCCTTGGAAGGCAATGAAACCGCCGATGCAACCCATCGCGATAACCGCTCCTTCTTTTAATGACGGGGTCATATAAGTTAAGTGGTAAGAGAAGTCACCTTGCGGCGCGACAAAGCCGAGGAAACCACCATTTAATCTATAGGTGTTAACTTTTTGCGTAACACCTTCACTGTCTGTCGCAGTCAACTGCCACCCGGCATCGTAACCTAAAGAAGTCGTCACTAATCTTCGTTCAGTGAAGTCGGTATCAAAGGTGAAATTGTCCGTCCAATATTTGACGTTCTTTAAAACGTAGTTATCACCAGTAAAGGGGGCTACCAAAGTTTCTAAATCGCTTCTTTCCATCATATAAGAAGTGAAGTCCCGGTAAGAAATAGTACCAGAATTTCCTTTATAGCAGGCGATAATATATTTGACTCTTCCCTCAGGATAGAAACCGAAAGAACCGCCACTACCATTAACTTTCCGGGTGATCCAGTTGTTTAAAGAATTCCATTCATAAGAGAGAAGAACGTTTTCTTCCGTCATGTTTCCTTCTTCATCAAACTTATCTCCGACAAAATAAATCCGCGGGGCCACGGAGAATGAGGTAGCTTGGCTATTATTCGTGTAGCTCGAGAAATCGAGGACGAAATACGCTCCATTGGGGTCGTTATTGAAATACTCGCCCCAGCCACTTCTCGGGTAAGAGATAACTTTTCCAAAGTCTCTCGCTACCTTAGTGCCGTTTGAAGTGGAATTACTATAGGTTTCATCTTTCACCACGACATTCGGATCATCTAAATGGTCTAAGAAATAAGTCGGATCCCAGTTGATACCTTTTTCATCGTTGACGCAGAAGAAGCCATATTGAAGTTCGTCGTTATGAACGGTTTCCACGTATCTTAAGTTCTTTAAGACTTTCTCCATCTTTAAATAAGATAAAGAACGATTGGGGGCTTCTTGCACCGCGTAGTTATTAGGATTATCGAGATTTAAATCTTCTAAGATGATGTCGACCATGTCGTCTTCGACGATACCGCCGGTGAGGTAGACATTCTCATTCCGCATGATTTCCATCGTCGCGTTCGACCCGGCGTAGTTATGGAAGAAGTCGCTGCTGTTTCTCGTGGAAGAGTCTTTTTCTAAGCCTTCTTGATAGAGATTATCTACCGCGTGACCAAAGCCGATGATATCGCTATAAGGATTTTCATAAACCCGATAATTATCAGTGCTAAAGACTAATTCACTCCCGAAAGGAACGTTGGGAGTAAAGTCATCATAACCTTTGATATAACCTTCTCCCCGAATAACATAGTACTTAGTGCCTAAGGCATTATCGAAGCTGAAACGTTTATTCCCGTAATAGCTCGACCAACTCTTGTTGATGATTTCTTGACCGTAAGCTTCCCGAATTCCTTCGTTATTAGTGATATAGGAATATCTAGCTAAATCGCTTAAATCATAGTTAAACAAAGAGTGGAAAGTTGAAGTGCCATTATAGCCGAAAACCATGTTGCTATTGGTGTCGATGACGCTGTCGGTATAGGAACGATAATAGCTATTATCGATATCTTTTAATCGGTCAAACACTTGGGTCGTTTCTTGGTAATAGCCCTGTCCATTTAAGAAGTTTCGGTAAGGGGTCATATAGCCATAGATAAAGCTGATGTTACCGCTGACGATGAGTTCGATGGAGATGAAACCTAAGAGAACTTTCTTAAAGTGCTTATGGTTATGGAAGTAAAGGAAGACGATTCCTTCCCCCACCACTAAGACAATCTGATAGATAACCAGCCACATTAAAGAGATGGTCGCCCCTCTAAAGACGACAGTCCCGGGAACTTCATAATGATCTTTGATGTAGCCATCGATATTGACGTATTCAATGGTCTTGTCTTTTAACACTAAAACGGTGATTAAGAAGGTGAACATCGTTAAGGCGGCCGCCGTAAACGTCCCAGCTGGTAAGACACACTTCTTTTCGTCCTTCAATCGATCAAGCTCTTGGCAAGCGTAATACAAGATTACTGGAATAAGGATGATGTACCAGCGGCCATAACCATCACCTGCAAAAGCGTAGAAAAAGTAATAAGAGAAGTTAGTAAAGACCATGTAAAGCCCGATCGCTATCGCAGCTAAATGACTCCACTTCTTTCTCGTAATTGACCCATACATCGCAGTAAAGAAGAGGATGATCATCGGGGTGTAGACGAATAAAGAAGAAGTCCAGCTATCGTAGTTATAAGTGCCCCCACCAAAAGAGCCTTTCGCTAAGGGGAGCCACATATAGTTACAAGTCGGGTAGAAAAAACCAATTAATCCCTGCAATTCTCGGCCGGAATTGAGGCCAACCGGTTCAAACATCAACTTAAAGAAGGTCGCGATATCTAAGCCTTTTAAGGAACTGGTTAAAGCATTTAAGTAAGCCATCCCGACGCTCATCGTCCGGCCACTTAAAGAAGTTTCCCGAATGCTCGGGAGCAAGGTCCAAGCACTCATCCCGATTCCTAAACCGAAACCTAAAACCCCGATTCCAATGACGATAAGGTTATCGGGAAGTTTCCGTTTCTTAATCGTCTGGAAGTACCGCCAGCCGGCATAGAGGACGCCGAAGAAACAGAAGACGATTAAGAAGAAGAAGCTGATGGTGCCGCAGAAGAATAAGCCGATAACTAAGGACGTTATCCGTTTTTCTTTTAAAACCTGTTCAATCCCCACGAGGATTAAAGGGAGGGTGAAGGCCATCGAAAGATAAGTGGGGAAACCGGCGAAGAAGTTAATATAACCACTAAAAGCAAAGACCACCGCACCTAAACGGCTACTTCCTTCGGAAACCCCCATATATTTCAGGTAATAACGAAGGGCTAAAGCCGCCGCTAAACATTTAAATAAAGTCGCAATGACATAGATCTGCGGCATCCAGGCCCGAGGGAAGATTAAGCAAGAGACAACTAAGAAAGGGTCAAATAAACCATAGTAGGAGTTTGACCCAATATTATCAGTCCCTAAGAATGTTCCAGTGCTATAGAGTTCAAAGTAACCAGTCTTAAAGAAGTTGTGCCAAGTGTCCCAGAAGTTATAGCCCATCATCACGTATTGACTGGTGTAATCCCAACCATAAAGGACGCTGAAACTATTGGTAAAAACGGCGAGACCCATCCACAGAATGCCGAGGAAAAGGATTAAAAGCGAGAAATAAAAAAGGGATTTGGGATTAAAGACAAAAGCGAATTTTTCCCTAAAAAAGACACGCCAATCAAAGCTTTTCTTCCTGAGTTCTTCGAGTGTAACCGGCTTTTCCTGTTTTTCCATCGGGTTATTTTACTATGTTTTTCTTATAAAGAAAAAACCCAAAGAAGAAAAGTAACAGGATTTTTTCTAAAAGAGTTTGTTAAAGCACTCCGGAACCGGAGCGGTAAAGGTCATTAACTTCTTTTTAAAAGGGTGAATTAAGGCTAAGGTTGAAGCGTGTAAGGCTAACCGTTTTAAAGGATTAGAAGGTTTCCCGTATTTATCATCCCCGAGGACAAAATAACCATGGTACCCGAGTTGAACCCGAATTTGGTTCTTCCGTCCGGTATAAAGATTAACCTTCAACATCGCGTAGTTCTTATTGCTCTTTAACTTCTTAAAATCCATCTTCGCTAATTTCCCATGGACTTTGTCTTTCGTGACATAGATTTTCTGGGTTCGATCTTCTTTTAAATAGTTGACTAAAGTCCCTTCTTTTTCGATATCACCGGGTTCCACTATAGCGATATATTCCCGGGTTTTCACGATATCGTTCCACTGATGTTGCAACGCGGTCCTGATGATATTGTTCTTCGCAAAAAGCAAAACCCCAGAGGTATCTTCATCCAACCGGTGAACGATAAAGCAACGGGAGTTCGGGTCTTTGTAGGACAGGTAGTCCGCGACCATCCGGTAAGCAGTCCGCCGTTTTTCTTTATCGCTCGCAACCGAAAGTAAACCACTAGGTTTATCGATGACGATCAATTCATCGTCCTCATAGATGATAGGAAGATTGTCTCTTTTGTACCGTCTAATCGGCTTCCACGCTAAAGTGACTTCATCTTCCTTATATAAGGGGGCTTTAAAGATAGAAACCGGCGCCCCATTGACCCCGACTTGGTGATTCATGATAATCCGTTTGCAATTCTTTTCGCTCTGCTGGGGAAGCTTCATTTTCACAAAATCTAAAAGAGTGCATTCTTGATAGACCTTGTAAGTCTTCGTCTTGTCCGGGTTAATTAATCCCCTTCTTTTTCGTGGTTTATTGTTATTTCTATTCATCTTATTTATCTAAATATCTTTGCAAATCCTCTTTTATCTTTTTGAAATCCTGAATTCCAGTCTCAATGAGTTGATTTAGTTTTTCGGGGTTCGTTTCTTGTCGGCCAATCTTTAAAGGCTTGGAAGGATAGAAGACAAAGGCTCCCCCGAAATCATGAAGTTTATCAAGGAAGGCCATCTGGTCGTTATAGTTAGGAACATTATTGAGGTAAGCCTCTAAGAAAACAGGGTAATTTTTATAGAACTTCTTCATGATGATTTCTTCGCTCGACCGCTTTTTCTTCCGGTAACCACGGGGACGGGTACAGAGAACAACGAGCTTATCCACTCTTCGTTTAAAACTTTCTTCAAAGGGAATCGGCATCACCACTCCCCCGTCTAAGAGTAAATCATCTTGATAAGCGGTTGGTCTCATGATGAGAGGAAGAGAAGCGCTGGCTTTCACCCCATCGAAGAAATTAGGATCGCTCTTTTCAATATAGACCGGTTTCCCCGTTTTTAGTGAGGTCGCTACCGCGTACATCTTGGTGGGACTCTTATAGAAGGTCTCGAAATCAAAAGGAAATTTCCCTCTCGCTCCTTCGTTAAAGAGATAATCGAAGTCGAAGGCATTCCCGGTCTTCATCAGGTTCTTCCTACTAAAGAAGTTTGGGTCATTCATCATGTCGACTTCTAAATAGCGATTTCGCCCAATTTGATTAGAGACAAAGTTAAGTCCAAGTAGGGCGCCCGCACTGGTCCCATAAACTTCATCGAAGGTGATACCCATCTTTAAAAGTTCATCGATGACCCCAGCTAAAAAGCTGGCTCTCGTACCCCCACCTTGGATGATTAACGCTTTAACCATTTAAGGATAAACTCCCACCATTTCTTAAGTAATCGGCAAAGATGTCTCTTTGCACCATCTCGCTATCGCGGTCAATTTCTTTAAATAGATCTGGATTGGCTTCGGTGACATAGCTAACCGCGACAATCGTATAAGTCTTATTAGCTTCAATGTTAACAGTGTCGTCTGACCAAGAAGCATAGTAAGAATCGGCTAATAATTGATTAACTTGCATGCCACTGACCGTGCAGAACACATTAGCGTTATCAAAGGGGAAAACTTGGTAAACATTGCCGTAGGTAATCTCCCCAGCCGGTAAACTCGTTCTCGCGCTTCCGGTATTCGCAAAAGCCGCGACGACTTCCGGATGCCAATCGCCCTCTTGATAGTATTCAAGGGTGGCTTTCATCGAGAGTGTCGCTAAGTAACTAGAATTTAAAGATTCATCGGTATAACCGAGGACTTCATTTTTAATCGGATCGACCACTGTCGCGTAGTAATCGATTAAAACATCGGTATCTTCATTGGAAGGATAACCCATTAAGCCGTAATAGTTATGATCTTGTGAAGAAGGTTGTTTGAGAACTAATTCCCCATCGCTATTGACGCGGAAGCTGACTTGTTGGATATCGCTTCCGTTGGAATAGCATTGCACGTGCGGAATGCCATATTCATCGTTATAAGCATAGTTTTCATGGGTATGCCCTTCAAAGACCGCGTTAATATATTTCGCGCCTTTCGAAGTTAAAGATAAGCCACCATTATGGATACTGACGACGATGATATCGCAAGCTTGTTCGGTTTTAAGTCTTTCAGCTTCATCTTCAATTAAGTTTCGGTATTTATTGCTTAAAGAATAACCGCCGAGCGAAGACACGGCGATCGAGCTTTCAAGGTTCCCAATGCCACCGACGATCCCAATCTTATGCTGACCCCGGTAAGTGATCATCGAGGGGCTCGCCCAAGCTGGTCTTTGGTTATTGGGATCTAAAATGTTGATTCCTAAATAAGGGAAATTAGCGAGTTCTTTATTTTGCTCGATGACTTTCACGCCCCAGTCGAATTCATGGTTTCCAATCGCCATCGCTTCAAAACCGACTAAGTTCATCCAATTGGTCATCGTTTCTCCGCGGGTTAAGTTACTATCAGCAGTGCCTTGCCACATGTCACCGCTACTTAAAATAACAGTGCCTTCCGGGTTTTTATCGTATTGTGATTTATAGAAACTCGACATCGCGGAAATCCCAATCTGTTTTCCGTGGTCGTTCATAATCGCCCCGTGGGTATCGTTAATCGTATAGAAATCCAAGGAAGTTAATGGAGCGGCTTCTTTTTCCATCTTTTCAGTGGTGATTTCGAGTTTGGTGATGTTGACGGAACCGACGCTACAAGAGAGGGTGAAATATAAGGCATCGTCTAAGGTATATTCCGTGTCGTTTTGAAGAGTATCACTCCCCACTTGATAGGAATAAATGGGGTAATCGCTCCCTTTCGCGCTTAAGAAAGTTAATTCCTCGTTATGAGTGAAGGTAACTTTTAAGCCGGTAAACGCGCTGTAGCCGGTTCTGCTGACTACGTAACCACCGTGGTCAAGAGTTAAAGAGTTATCGCTATTGACGTGGCCTTTTCCGATTTCGAGAGTTAAGCCATCGATGGTCAATAAGTTTTCTTCTGTTAAAGAACTAAAATCATCAATGACGATAGAGGAAGGTAAATCTTCCGCTGAAGGATAACTGGTGAAATCGCTCGTTGATGAGCTAATCACGCTTGACGAATTTGAAGAAGAGTTTAAGGAGCTACTACTTTCCTCATTTCCCACGCAGCTGACAAGAGAAAACGTTGCGAGGAGCGTTAAGAATAAGACATGTTTTTTCATAGATTTATGATAACTGAAAAGTTAATATTCATAAAGAGCACCTATGAAAAAACCAAAATTTGATCTTCGTTATATTGTTCCGATTATTCTCGGCCTTACTGCCGTGACTATTTTGGTTTTAATAATTATCTTCAGTTAATCGTTATCAGCTTTTTTAAGGATCGGGGAATATAAATCCGTTCTTCGATCCCTAAAAGTGCCCCAGCTATATCGTTCTTCTGCAATTTTATCTAAATCAAATTCCGCGTACCGGAGACCTTCTTCCACTCTATTCATTTCTTGGACAAATTCCCCGTGTTGATCAGCGATAAAGGAACCGCCGAAGAATTTCATCGAACTATTTTTGGCGGTTTCTAAACCGATTCGGTTACTGGCCATAACCGGCATAATGTTAGCAGCCGCATGGCCTTTCATGACGTTTTGCCAATGCTTTAAAGAATCTTTATCTAAGACCGGTTCCGATCCAATAGCGGTCGGGAAGAGCAAGATTTCCGCTCCCTTGAGGGCAAGGATTCTTGCCGTCTCCGGGAACCATTGATCCCAGCAGATTCCGATACCGATCGTGCCCGCTTGGGTCTTAAAGACTTTAAAACCAGTATCCCCTTCCGCGAAATAGAACTTTTCTTCATAGCATTCCCCAGTCGGGATATGGCTCTTCCGGTAATAGCCTAAATCAGTGCCATCTTTATCGAAGACTTCAATGGTGTTAAAGAAAGTATTCCCCGCTTTTTCAAAGAAAGAAATCGGGAGGACGATATGGTGCTTCTTCGCCACGTCTTGGAAGTGTTTTAAAAGAGGACTATTTTTTCTTTCTTCCGCTAGATGGAAGTTATCGTAATCTTCCACTTGGCAGAAATAAAGGTTAGAAAAGAGCTCCGGTAAGAGGAGTAAATCCACCTTATTTTTTGCTGCTTGTTCAATCAATTTATCCGCTTTTTCAATGTTGGCTTTTTGATCTTTAACCATCGAAAACTGCGCAATAGCCACTTTAATTTTCATATTTTTGATTTTTCACCTCCGGAAGTTGCATGGTGACGCAGTGGATATTGCCGCCGCCTAAGAGAATCTCCCGGCTTTGGACACCCACTACTTCTTTATCTTTAAATATTTCTTTAAAAATTGCTAAGGCTTTTTTGTCATCCGGTATCCCAAATTGGGGAACGATGACAAAATTATCACCTTGGTAGAAGTTAATGTAAGAGGCGGCTAAACGTCTCCCGGCTACCCGGTTATCTAAGGTCCCTCTTAAATGCTTTAAACCTAAAGCTTCGGTCTCAGTCATAAATAAGGGGGTTTTGGGAACCGGAACTTTATGAATAATGAGTTTCCGGCCTTTCGCGTCCCTGGCTTTCCTTAAGAATTCATAAGTCATCTTTGAATACTCATACTGCGGGTCACTGGTGTTATGGCAGTCGGCCATAATGACTTCACCCGGTCTTACGAATTGAACCATGTTATCAACATGTTCATCCGTTTCATCCCCATAGATACCATGCGGTACTAAGATAACTTTCTCTACTCCTAAATATTCTTTCAGGACATCGATGATTTCGTTACGGGTTAAAGAGGGGTTACGGCCCGGGGAAAGTAAGCACGCTTCGGTCGCGATTAAAGTGCCTTCCCCATCAACAGTAATGGCCCCACCTTCCATGACAAAAGAGGGATGACTATAGGTTAAGAGTTTGAGTCTCTTACTTAAGACGTAAGCTAAATGGTCATCATCTTTATAGTTCTTATAAAGCCCATCATAAGACCCACCCCAAGCGTTGAATCTAAAGTCAATGGTTCTTAAGAATTTCCCGTTAGTGACAAATAAGGGAAGGATATCTCTCGCCCAGGCATCGTTATACCTAATGGGGAAAGGTTTAACGTTTTCAAGATTCGAGAATTCCGGTGCGACTTCTTGATAGATATCGGGATGGATACCGACATAAACTGGTTCAAATCTTGCGATGGTGGTAATTAAATCCTTAAAACATTTTCTCGCCGGCACCGCATCATCTCGCCAGGTGTCTTTTCTAAAGGGCAAAAGAACGAAGGTTCCGTGATGTTTATCCCCTTCAAAGGGTAAATAATAGCCATCATTCATCGGGAGGGTCTTCCGGTTATCGATATAATCTTCTAAGCGTCTCTTAAAGATATGGAATCTCTTCCATTTCGGAAGATCGATAACTTCAAAACCATCTTTATAGGAAGAAAGAATGGTCGTTCTATTCTTCTCATAGTGTTTAACGTGCTCGATTAAGTCCTTCGTCCACACCTCCCCGGGAGCGATAAAAGGAATGCCCGGCGGATAAATCATCACTTGTTCTTTTGATACTTCCCCGTCCAGCATCTCTAAAGGTAAGACTTTACCGGGGGCTTGGAAGGCTTCCCGGGGCCTCGCTAGCATGAAGGGGAAGGATTTCTCGAAGTGATGGATGGGATAGGCTAAATCTTTCTTGTAATAGTCTTTGGAAATATCTTTTAAAGCCGCGATAAGTTTCTTGATGTGTTCTTCTTTTGTTCCGGTCGCTAAGATGGCCAATATCGCGTACGTCTCCGCGAGTTCCATCTGGATATGGTATTTGGTTCTCAAAAGACGATATAAAGAGAAACCGTCAATCGTTAAACCATCGAGACCGATGACTAACTTACAAGCATCGAAATCCACTGCTTTTTGGGAGAGGTAATAGTCTTTATCAACCGCTTTAAAACCGGGAATCTTATTAATTTCTTTTCTGGCGTATTCCCCGTATTCATAGATCTTCTGCATCCGTTTTTTACCCCGGATACTCGTCATATATTCTCTCGCCCCATCGATGGAAGCTAAGAGCAAGGTGGAAGGAGAAGTACTATTGATAATGTTTAAAGATTTTTGAGCATCTTCCCGACGGAAAAAGCCGTTATGACCTAAAAGGACCGAACTTTGGGTCAAGCTACCACCGGTTTTATGGAAACTGACAGATGAAAGGTCCGCTCCGGCGGCCATCGCGGTCATCGGTTGATTTTCTAAGTAGAAATAAAAGTGGGCGCCATGCGCTTCATCGACTAAAACTGCCATTCCGTGAAGATGAGCGAAGTCGACTAATTCTTTTAACGGCCCGACCGCGCCAAAATAAGTCGGGTTAATAATAAAGACCGCTTTCGCGGAGCTGTTCTTTAAGATGGCTTTCTTATATTCATCAATCGTCGGTTGGTGAGCAATTTCTAAATCATAATCGATGTTGGGCATGATATAGATCGGAATCGCCCCGCAGAGGATTAAAGCGTTTAAGATCGATTTATGAATGTTCCTGGGAAGAATGACTCTATCACCGGCTTTTAAGGCCGTTAAGAACATCGCGATGATCCCTTCCGAAGTGCCGTTTATCAAAGGAAAAGCATAATCCGCTTTGGTAGCTTCGCTTAAAAGCTGTTCCATATCGCGGATTACCCCGTTAGGTTTCGCTAAATTATCTAAACCATACGGAGCGTTGATATCGCACTTATAAACATGTTCCCCTAAAAGCTCGGTCGCTCGGTTCTTGACCCCGCCCATATGGTGACCAGGGACGTCAAAAGGAACGATCGGCTCATTGATATATTTTTTTACAGCATCGATAAAGGGGGTATCTGTCTGCTTAAGCTTATTCATGGCACATATCTTACTCGTCTTTCAATAGAAAGATACAAAAGAATATTAATCAAGTAAACCAAATTGACGTAAAGCCGTCGATAAACCTTTTTCATAAACCGGTTCACTGACGTAATGCGCGACTGCTTTAACTTCTGGCTTCGCGTTACCGAGGGCGACGAAAGTCCCCACGTGCTTGGCTAAAGAGATGTCTTGCAAATCATCCCCGAAGCCCATGGCTTCTTCTTTCTTAATGCCGTAATGGTTGAGCAATAATTCTAAGGCTGGACCTTTTTCATGGGGAGCGCTGATGACGTCGCTCGAGAACTTTTCAAAACGGCTGAAGATTAAATTGGGGTTTTCTTTCTTCATAGCCTCATCCGTCTTGTCGTTACTAAATAAAGTGAAGCCCGTCACTTCTTGCCCTCGATAAGTTCCATGCGGGGCTTTGACTTCGCTATAGATTTTGTAGAACTCATCATATTCCGGGTTGGGGGTGCCAAAGAGGATCCTATCCTTTAAACCGATCATTTCAAAACAGAGGTCGTGTTTGGCCGCACTATTGATGAAATTCAAAATATCCTCATGTTTCACGAGTATTTTTTTCAAATATTGGTTATCCGTATACACCAGAGCGCCGCTACTGGCCACGTAGCCATCCCAATCAATTCCTAAATCTAAGGTTCCTAATTCTTTAAAACTTCCATAAGGACGAGAGGTACAGAGGAAGAGAAGAATCTCTGAATGCTCTTTTTGAATCTTCTTTAACGCTTCGATGGTCTCCGGATTAAACCGGTGATTCTTATGATCAAATAAGGTCCAGTCAATATCAAAAATTAAAGCGCGGTATTTTTTCATTTTATTTTCTCCTCCACCGCGTTTTTAAACGCTTCATATACCTCTTGGTTAATCTTCTTTAAATCATCTAAGGGGACTTTCGCAAATGCCCGGTCCATCGTTAAAAGCCCATTCATCTCGCTTTCGACATCGGTGAATTGGGTAAAGACTAATTCACTTAAGAATTCTTTTTTAATCAACGGAATAATCTGTTCTTCATAGAGCTTATAAATCTTTTTGATTAAGGTCTTTCGTTTGAAGAACCGCTTATAGCCGAAGACATGTTTCGCTGATTTATGGTCTTTCACCGCGAAAGAATAACCGCCGAATTCACTTAAAGCTAAAATCCGCTTGTGATCACTATTTAATTTTACTTTTCTAAAATAGATATGGTGGCTCGAGAAGTCCCCAACCCCTTGATCAAACCAACCGGAGTTGCTATCGATTAACCGACTATCATCCAAAGAACGGAGTTTTTCGGTTAGCCTCATCGTTTCAAATTGCCCCCAGCCTTCATTGAAAAGGGTCCAGATACTGATGCAGGTGATCCCTTTTAAAAGGTAAACCGTTTCTTCCATTTCTTTTTCAAAATGCTCACGTGACAAAGTGGAATTCCTTCCTAACTTTGTTTTAAAACGATCATCAATTTTAAAAGATAAGAACGGAGCTAAAGTCATGTAGAAAGCGGAATATTTATCCCCCGAATTGATAAAGTCTTGATTGACGACGATTCCAAAATAATCGCAGAAATAATAGAACCAGGGATTTTCAATCTTGATGTGCTTTCTAATTAAATTAAAACCACCATCTTTGATGAACTTCACATCATCATAGATTGTCTTGATATCTGGCGGGGTTAAGCCACTTTCAAAGAAGTAGCCTTGGTCGAGAACACCGCTTAACATTATCGGCTTTTCATTAAGGTAAATTAACGAAAAACCACCGACAAATCTTCGTTCAATTTTTCGAAATCCGAAATGCGTGGTCACTTTATCCGTCCCGGAAGTTAACACTAATTTATATAAAGCGGGGTTATCTGGTGACCAGGGGAAGAAGACATCTTTTAAATCTAAGAACATCTTATGAGGGACGTCCCCTTGGCAAGAAAGGATTAAGGTATCCGCGAAATAGATTTCCGCTTTAAGGGGTGCGGGATTCCCGCCCTTAGCGATAACGTTAATCTCTAACGATTTATCGTCATAGGAAGGTCTAAGGAAGAAGTGTTCAATATAGGAGTCTTTAGGAACGGGTTCCAGATAAACCGAACCAAAGATACCGCTGGTTTCGGTGTAAAAGATACCGCTCGGGTGACGGCTTTGTTTTCCCCTTGCAAAGCGGTTATCTTCCACGTCATCTTTGACAATTACATCGATGACGTTCTCTCTTTGGAAGGGTGTAATTTCAAAGCTGAAAGGGAAATAGCCCCCTTCATGGTGCTCAACAAAGACATTGTTCCAATAAACATCGCAGACTTGGTCAACATTTAAGAACTTTAAAAGTAAGAGAGAATCCATGTACTCAGTCGGTAGAAGAATTCTTTTCCGGTAATGAAGATGTTTCTTCTTTTTATTCTTCTTCCCAATTTCGCTCATCAGGGTTTCCGGGGCGAAAGGCACGACAATTTTCTTCGTTAATTCTTCTTTTAATTCACCATCGGTAAAATCGAAATCCCAATAACCATCCAATTTTAAAAAGCGTTCACGGATGACATAAGGATTAGGTGGAAGATAAGCTTCATTCAAATCCACCATATCGACATATTTCTCAAAGAGACTAGTTGCCATAAATCTTTATCTGATGTTTACGATACCACTTTTTCAAGGGATAAATTAACCCCGGGTCAAAATTATAGAGAGGGATTCCCTTCTTCACAAAATATTTCGCCCGCGCGTAGTAAGAGACTTGATTTAGTTTAATGGAAATGAGAATAAAAACAATCAATAAAACCCCAAGTCCCACGACTGTCACAATTCTTAAAGGAAGAGTGACACTTTCAATCGGCATAATATAGCCGAGGATCGAACCGTTTAAGATATCGATGATGATCATGCTGTTTCTTCCAGTAGAATCAGGATAGATGACTTTTTCATAGACGAGTATCGAATAAATAATCATCAAAGCCACCCCGAGGAAAGTGATCCAGATATCTTTCATTTCATATAAGCCTAGGTTAAAAAGAATGACTAATCCTAAGAAGAATAAAAGGTTATGTTGGATGATACCGACCACGATATACCAAGTGGTTAAAGTATTAATAGTCGTTTCTGGGGAAAAGATAGCGCCTACATAATAGCCGATAGCGCTCGCGAAAGCGCAAAATCCCCCGAAGAATCTCGCTTTTTTAACCCCGCTTATTAAAGTCGCGCTGACGACAAAATAAGAGACATGGCTAAATTCCACCGGGTACATCCCGTTTTGAATGACGCGGTAATAACTAAACTCGGTGGTTTTATAAAGAAGCATCACGATCGCGATGCTAAAAGCTAGCCAGAAAGATAACTTCTGATGATGTCTTAATAAGATAGCACTGATAAGCATCAAAATCGCTATCCCTAAAACTGTAAATGTAAACCACGTCGTCGCTATCATTCAGGGATATTATACCTAATCTTTACAAACGAAAAAAGAGAGGCCGAAGCCTCTCTCTTTTAGGAAAGGAAAACGTTATTGAATAGCGATTTCGTGGGGACCTTCTTTTTCTTCCTGCAATTTCTTCGGAAGATTGAGGGTTAAAACACCATTGCTGAAGTTAGCGGTGACTTTCTTCTCATCGACATCGCCGACATAATAGGTTCTCTGAGCACTGCCTTGGAACCGTTCACGATGGAGGACTTTCTTGTTGTTTTCGTCTTCCTTATCTTCGTGGTGAACCTTGATGGTTAAATAGCCATCTTTAAGATGAATCTTGATATTTTCTTTCTTAATGCCCGGAAGATCGACATCTAATTCATAGTGATCATTCTTTTCGGAGATATCAGTTTTCATTTCGAGAGCTTTCATTTGCGGAACTTCTTCCGGTAAATAATCATCATCGAAGAGTCCAAGGAACGGATCGAGGAAGTATCTTTGACGATAGACGGGATAATTCTTTTTCATAATTTTGAACCTCCATTTAGCACTCTCGTTTCCCAAGTGCTAACTATATATTAATGATGCTTTTAGCAGTGTCAAGTGGTAAGTGCTAAATTTTTGAACTTTTTTGAAAAAGCTTTAATAATTCGGCTTTATAGCTCTTACAGTCTGGTACTAAATAAAAACCCCTATTATCATCATTTTTAAGGCTGTCATCGACATTTTGCTGGAGGTGAAAGAGAATGTTATCCACTGCTTCTTCGCTCGTCTTTTCTCCTCTTACATATAAGCTAATTTCGCGTTCAATCTTCTTCCCGAGCTCTTTACTCCCCACCTTAAAGTTCCCTTTATCGATATAAAGGAGCAGATCGTTTTCTAAGAGGTAATTCAGCTTCTCCCCCACTTCATTTAATAAACTTTGGATGCTCATCTCTCTTTTATAGGGGGAAAAAGAAAAAAGAGCCCGAAGGCTCTTTAAATTCTTTAAATAATTTCTCTTATTTCTTGAAAGCTAAGAAGCCGAAGACCCCGCTGATAAGGCCACCGACAATGTTGAGACAGGCCGCGAGAATCGCTCCATAGCTTAAGGAGTAGTTGGCTTGACCCGGTAAGAAATCACCGATCATTTGTCTTCCTAAGAAGAGGAGGATACCAGCAACAATAGCGAGCACCGCTCCAACCATGTAGAAGAAACCAGCGAACTTATGGCTGCCTTTGCCCCAGCTGAAGGCCAGAGAAAGAAGGATAACAACCGCGGCGATAATCGTTAAGATAAACGCGGTGATCATCCCGCCATTAGCGGTCGCTTGTAACGCTTGATTTCCGAAGGTCCAATCGTAGACGGTCCAACCTTCCCCCGCCCAAGTCACGAGCGGTCCCATCATCGCTAAAAAGACACCGAGTACAAAGAGTAATGAGATGGATCCCGCGATACCGAGCACATGTGTAGATTTTTTCATATTCATTCCTACCTTTTAAAGCCTTCTTATGCTACTACCCAGACCCTTGCTTTGCAAGGTTAATTAAAGGAGACGTTGAGGGTGATTCCGTCTTCCGTTTTGCTTACGACATCGAAGCCTAAATCGATGTAGCCGCCATCATCTAATCTTCTATTTTCAAAGATATTCCCGTAGTTATTAAAGTTGAAATTTTGACCGGCTTGGAACATATCTTGCGGAGAATAAATAGCCCGGCTTTCCGAATAATCGAAGGTGCCAGTCGCTCCGACCATTTCAAGTAAGCAATGGGAGCAAGTGTAAGTGCCGTTCATGTAATTAGCGTAACAGTTTTCCGGAGTATTACAGTGTTGAACAGCATTGAGGGTATATTGTCCGCTGCTGACTTGATCAATTTCTTCGTAAGTATAACCACGATTGGTGTAGTTCACTTGCATTAAGCTAGCGTTAACGTGATACATGATTAAACCACCATCATGATAAACCTGCGGGGGAATGCTATAGCTCCAAAGCCCGTTTTGGTCATCGTAGGCGTTAAGCCCGTCCGTCGTGAAATATTCAACGATTAAATATTCGTCGAAAGCGGAGCCATTGAAACCCGAAGAAGAAGGAAGAATTAAAGCATCACCAGTTTCTACGAAGGGCCGCAAGGTGATGGTTCCTTCTTTCGCCATATAAGGTTCAATCCAACCTAAAGCGAATTTACTGAAAGCGTTATGATCGAAGACGTTATAGTCCATCATATCGAAGCCCCCTAGTGGCATCGTGGGATATTGAGAATAGGAATAATAGTCATCGAGCCCTAATAAGTGGCCGGTTTCATGGATGAAGGTTCTCGTTGAATAGCCTTCAAGGGTCGCTTCTTCATCTAAGAAGTCGAGGCCCGCCCAACCGAAAGCATTTAAGCCAGGGTTACTGACGTCCGCTTCCGCGTTCGGGTTCCACCAGCAGAACGCCCAGAACGTATTAGCATAATAATCGTTCGGGTTCCGTAAATTCGAATAGTTCGGAGCGGAATAAATAGCCCACACCGCATCGATATAACCGTCTTTATCTTGGTCGTACTGCGTTATATCAACATCATTATGGCTGACGTAATAATTGAGAGCTTCTTGGATGAGATAAGACGGTCCATACGCTGTTCCCTCTTTCGGGTTATCCATCATATAGAGATCCCGAGTGGAAAGGCTACTAGCGTACCACGGAGCGACGGTCCCCGATAAATGGAGTTTTCCGTAGCTACTTTGTTCATAGAAACTTCTCACCGAATAATAAGGGAATTCCCCGTCCCCGCCAAAGAAAGCCCGGTCGAGCCTCGCTTGTTGGGTCAGCTGTTCCGAAGAACTTAAGGTATAGTCAGTAAGCATGATTGGAAGGACTAAAAGATTGACGTCCCCGACCGAAGGTAAGTAACTTATCGGCGGTTGAAGCGCGCTCCCCCTATTGGAATAAGAGAGTTCATTATAAGTTAAAGTGGTTTCCACTCTTTCAAAGGCATCGGGATTCTTACTGCTATCTTCTGAAGATATCGAACCAGGGATGGAAGTTTTAGACGGCGTAATGGTCGTCGTTGAACTTCCAAAAAGCGTAAAATCATCGCAGCTCGCCAGGGCAAAAGAAGCGAGCAGCGTTAAAAGAGCTGTTGCAAAATATCGTTTTTTCATGTTATTTCTCGAGTTTTTCTTTAGATATTTCGATTTTTTCTTTCTCGGGCAAAGCGAAATCGCTGTTGATATTTAAATAGGTCGTCCAGCAACAGAGAAGGAAATAGAACAAGGTAAAGATAACCATTAACCAGAAGCCGGTATTCCCGAAATAAGAATAGGCTTCTAAGGGTGAATAGGTGAAGAAACTGCAGAAGAGTAAGAGAATGAGGACGATAACCATGCTCACCTTATAGGGGAGAATAGCATCGCCGTCGATACTCTTCTTAAGATAGAAGAAAGTCATCGCTGCCATAAAGATAGCAGCAAGAACATAAAGGGCGACATTAGCGACTAAGTTTTCGTGGCTCACATGGACCGCCATCGTTATCGCGTAAGCAGTAATCATTATCCCGCCTAAGGCGGTAACTAAGATTCTCGACCCCTTCTTATTGAGGATGATGTCGAAAAGGCCACCGATTAAAAGGAGGGTCGCTAAGCCCATGAAGATTGAGAGAATCAAAGTCATTTCAGTAGTGACAGTTGAATGGTCACTGAAGATGAAATAAAGCCAGAACAAGAAAGCGATGATGAGCATTAAGATGGTGAAGATCGAGGCAAAGGTTGGCCGCCAATGACGGGACTTAAGTTCTTTCTTCTTTTGCCGGTACTTAAAGCCGAGGTTCTTAAAGAATAAGGCGATTTTATGCATCTTTCTTTTCCTCCTTCGCTTTTAAATCGAGCTGTTCAATCTCTTTTTCATAACGGGCCATTTCTTCGTCATTAGCGAGGACGAAGTGCCCCGGTCTAATCTCTCTAAATGAGGGCTTATCGACGCTGTAATCATGAGCGGTCGCCGGGTTATAGACGCTTCTTTCACGGTTTTTCTCACTCCGAGGATCGGGCTTCGGAATCGCTGATAACAGGGCTTTGGTATAAGGATGTAAAGGATGAAGGAAGAGTTCGTCACTAGTAGCGAGTTCAACCATATTCCCGAAATACATAACCGCGATCCGGTCGCAGAAATATTTAACGACCGATAAGTCGTGAGCGATGAAAATCATCGTGAGGCCCATCTCATCTTTAACATCGTTTAAGAGGTTGAGGATTTGGGCTCTAATCGACACGTCGAGAGCGCTTATCGGTTCATCACAAATCAAGAGTTTCGGATTCATGATAAGAGCCCGCGCAATCCCGATTCTTTGCCGTTGACCACCGCTAAATTCGTGGGGGTAACGGGAAGCATATTCTTCGATTAAACCGACCTTTTGGAGCATTTCCACGCACTTGATGTGGTTTTCTAAACGGTTCCGATGCTTTTGAATTCTAAGACCTTCTTGAATAATGTCTTCGACCGTCATCCGGGGGTCGAGCGAATCGACCGGGTCTTGGAAAATCATCTGGATTTCGTTCATTAAAGAACGATCTCTGTGCTTATTATCGTATTGGATCTTTTTGATCTTTTCTTTTTGGATTTTGACTCGCTTCTTAACGTCTTCTTTGATGTCGTTAATGATCTTGTCATAGTGAGCGTTAATCTTATTAACTTCCTTTTGGTAGTCGCTCTTTAAGCTCGCTTTTTCGTCTTCTAACTTTCGAATAGCTTCGATGTTCTTTTCGTCCATCTTGGCTTCGTAGTTCGTTTCCGCGTCACTATTAGGGAGGAAGTTTTCAGCGTTAATATCGCTAGAAACTAAATCCCGAATTTGTTTACTGACTTCTTTGGTCGGGTCTTTGATGGCTCTAATCGCTTCATCACGTTCTTTTAAAAGACCGAGAATCTTATCCCGAGACTTAATCTTGCTCCACTTGATTTCTTTTTCGTTCCACCGGGTGCCACCGCTGATGCGGTAACCTTTGTAATAGATGGAACCAGAAGTCAAAGGATAGAGGTTAATGATGCAGCGGCCAGTCGTCGTTTTACCGCAGCCACTTTCCCCGACAAGACCGAAACATTCCCCTTCTTTAACGTCAAAGGAGATATCGTGGACGGCTTTGGTTTTATAACCACCGCCCATATTGAAGAATTGTTTTAAGTGTCTAACGGAGAGTAAAACATGATTATCGACTAAGGATTTGTCATAGGTAATTTTCGAGAGCTTATGGGCTCTTTCAAATTCCATCAAGGCTTCCTGAGCGTCTTCATATTTCTTCTTTGAAAGCTTGACCTTTTCCACTTCTTCTTCGGTCGGAGTGGCCGATAAAGAGCGTTTTAAAAGGTTATATTCTTTCTTCAAAGAAAGGACATCCGTCTTCATTTGTTTACGGGTAGCGTTATATTCTTTTTCGTTAACGTTTTCTTTTTTCATCGGGTGACTCCTTTCTTCTTTAAAGAGTTCTTAATCCGGGTTTCGACGATTTTCGGCATCTTCGCTTCCGGCGCCCGCTTATCGAGGAGCCACGTCGCCGCATAGTGGGTCGGACTCACTTCAAACATCGGGGGTTCTTCTTTAAAATCAATCCCCATCGCGTACTTACTTCTCAACGCGAAAGCGTCACCTCTCGGCGGGAAAAGCATGTTCGGGGGAGTGCCAGGAATAGCTTCCAGTCTTTCCTTACTATCGATATCCGGGATACTGGAAAGTAAGGCCCAGGTATAAGGATGGACAGGGTTATAGAAGACATCTTCAGAAGTGCCGTATTCGACGATCTTACCCGCGTACATAACAGCGACTCTGTCCGCCATATTAGCGACAACCCCAAGGTCATGGGTAATGAAGATGACAGACATATTTCTCGCTTTCTTTAAGCGGTTGATAAGTTCGAGGATCTGAGCTTGGATGGTGACGTCGAGCGCGGTCGTCGGTTCGTCGCAGATGAGGACGTTCGGGTTCGCGGTTAAAGCAATCGCGATAACGATTCTCTGCCGCATACCACCGGAGAACTCGAAGGGATATTGTCTAAACCGTCTTTCCGGTTCACTGATCCCGACTTCTTGCATGATTTTAAGGGCTTTCGCTTTCGCATCTTTTCTCGTCACTTTAAGTTCCGAAATATACCGGCGACGTTCACTGACGACGAGTAAAAACTTGGAAATGGCTTGAGGTTTGAAGAGATTTTTAAATAAATCCTTCACTAAGACCTTTTGTTTGGCCCAGTGTTCAAGTCTCTTTTCTTTCTTAAATTCCGCGCATTTGACGTGAGCGACTTTCTTCATCCCTCGAAGAGCCTTCCGGTCTTCTTTGATAATCGGCTTAAGTCTTTCTTTTTCTTTTTTATAAATGGCTTTCTTTTCTTCCACTTCTTTCTTTTTCGCGAGCTTTTCGTCATTCGTTTTGACTTTCTTATGCCGGCTGAAACGAATTTCTTCTTTCGCTAAAGAAAGTAACCGTTGGTCATTCTTCAATTTGATCAAGGTTTCATTGATGATGTCATCACGGAGTTTTTTAACTTTGTTGCCGTTGATGATCATGACTTCGGTGATTTGTTTCCCGATTCTCATCAAAGGGTTGAGCGAAGAAAGCGGATCTTGGAAGATCATCCCAATCTTCGTCCCTCTGATCTTATGGAATTCTTCTTCCGAAATCTTGGTTAAGTCTTCCCCTTCATAGGTGATGGAGCCTTGGTCGATATGAGCGCTCGCCCCAAGAATACCCATGATGGTTTTACTGGTGACGCTCTTACCGGAGCCACTTTCCCCGACGATACAAAGGGTTTCCCCTTGATAAAGATCAAAGGAAACGCCGCGGACCGCTCTAACCTTTCCTTCATCAGTATCGAAACTGACGTGGAGGTTACGGATACTTAAGACCGCTTCTTTTCCCTTAGGGTTTTCCCCTGTCGAATAGGGGTAATCGATAGTTTTATATTCTTTTTTCATTATTCGTTACTCCCTTTCAACGCCGGGTTAAAGGCATCCCGTAAGCCGTTACCGAACAAGTTAAAACAAATCATAATGATCGCCATGACGATTGAAGCGCTGATAATCAAGTACGGTTGCGTGTTAATCACCGATTGAGCGTTACTCAAAGTGATGCCGAAGCTTTGTTGCCCTGAGAAGGAAATAGCGCTCGGTAAGATGTAGGCGATATTGGCTTCACTGAAGATGACGCTCGGAATCATTAAGACCGCCCCGGTGACAATCGTCCCGATACCATTCGGTAAGATGTGCCGGAAGATGAGCCGAGTGTCACTGGCCCCCAAGGTTCTCGAGGCCAAGACATACTCCCGCCTCTTGAAACGATAGAACTGGGTTCTCGTTGTCCCGGATACCCCAATCCAGCCTGTTAAACATAAGGCCAGCAAGAATGTACCAAAGTTACTGCCTAACAGTAAGGCGATTAAGGTCATGACGACGATAAACGGCATCCCCCCTAAGATTTCGGTCAACCGTTCCATGATGATATCGGTCCAGCCGCCGAAATACCCGGCGATGCTACCCCAGATAATCCCGATGACGACGTTGATGATGGTCGCTAAGACACCGAGTTCAAGAGAGGTTAAAAGCCCAGCGAAGACGACCTTAAAGAAGTCGTGCCCGGTGTCATCGGTGCCGAAGATGAACTTCACTGGAGCGCATTCTCCGATATAACCTTCAGCGTAAAGCCACCGGTACCGGCTTCTCACCGCGGTGACGCTCCAGGAGGAAACTTCGCTCCAAGAAGTGGTATTTTCTTTAAGAACTTCTCTGATTGGGCAATAGATTTCCCCGCTTTCCGTCAAGGTAAGTTTACCGGGGACACCATTTTTATTGCTTCTTTCGTAAGTCATCCAGCCCCGGTTGACATATCTTTGGATGTCGCTAGAAGTGAATTCCGCGGTGTCATCGCTATAAGCGGCCGCATAGTAGTCATAGGTAAAGCTACCTAAGATAACTTTCGAACCATAGATGCCGACACTTCCGTTGAGGTAAGGATTCCATTTTCCATCGCTCGCAGTTGCTAAGAGTTTAGTCGCATCGCTAAAGCTGACGTTTCCCTCCGTCACAACGCCATTTTGGGTGACAGTGACGTTATCGAGGTAAAGGGTGCTTCTCCCCCCTTCTTTCGCGTCCACAACGAAACCAACGCTTCCGGCAAGGAGACCGCTTTGAGGAGCCCCCGCTTCCAATAATGTAGTTGTTAAATCGATGCTACTTAAATCATAAGTATCGAGTTTATCAGTCAATTTATAAGTGGGTTGAAGGGTTCCATTTTCGTCGGTCGTAAAGAACACCGCTTGGTAAACCGGGTTATTCCCTAAAGTCGGATCCATCGTCGCGTCTTTATTGATGGTGAAACTAAAGGTATTTTCGACATTTAAATCGAGGAAGATAGTCGGGGAATAGATACCGTTCGAGGTGTTATCTCTATTCGGGAAGAAGTTGATGGAACCTTCGGAACCATATTTAAGAACCGTCGGGCTCGCCGCATTGAATCTTCCTTCCGAATATTCGATGCCGTCTTTTCCTCCGACAACCCCGGCTTGAAGATAAGCAACTTTACCAGTCGACGCATCCGCGGCCGGATACCCGGTTGCAGGGTCGATAGTGATGTTATTGATTCTTCCGGTGCCATCAAGGAAACCGCCATTATATCCGTCGAACCATTTCGGCGGTAAATTTTGGAGGATTTCCGTATTCATGGTGATGGTATTTTTGTCCGCGATCGGAACGATTATAGCGGCTAGAATTAATACCCCTAAGATACACGCCGCGGTGACGCTAGCTTTCGATTTAACGAACCGTTTTAAAGCGTCTTTAAAATAGGTGGTCGGTTTGGTTTTAAATTTCGTATCGTGAATCGATTTATCGAGTTGGACGAAGGTGAAATCTTGCTCAGACGAGAAATTGAATTCATTATCGACGTCTTTATCGATCTTTTCGACTTCGTTTTTCTTTCTAAGTTTCATTATTTCGCCTCCCCCATTCTAATTCTGGGATCGACGACCCCATAGGATAAGTCGATGAGTAAAGTGGCAGCTAAACCAATTAAGGTATAGACGGCCATATCGACCATGATGACCGGGTAATCCGTGTCGGTTAAGGCTTTAACGAAAAGTTGCCCTACCCCCGGAATCCCGTAGATTTGTTCCAAGACCATCGAACCGCTTAAAATCGAGATGAACTCCGCGATAATCATCGGAATGATCGGAACCATCGAGTTCCGTAACGCGTGCCGAACGACGCTTTGCCCGCGGGTTAAACCCTTGGTTCTCGCTAAAAGCAAGAATTCGCTGGACATAACTTCGCAGAGTTCTGCTCTCGTGTACCGAGCGAAACCCGCGATACTTCCGCTACTTAAAGCGATGACCGGAATGACGTAACCGGTAACCCCTAAAATCGGGTTATTAGCGACTTCGGAACCAGAAGGCCATTTGGAAGGTAACCAACCGGTCGAATAAGAGAGCCAGATTAAAAGGAAAGAGATAAGAACAAAAGACGGAACCGAGATGAAGATCATGACGATCGTCGAAATCGTGTTATCGACCCAGGTGTTTTTCTTTAAGGCCGCTAAAATCCCGAGCCCTAAACCCAGTGGAATCGAGAAGCAAATACTGACGAGGTTAAGTTTAATGGTAACCGGTAAGTTCCCGAGGATGATTTGCATCGCCTCTTGCCCCCGGCTGACGGTGGTCGAAACCCCCCAGTTCCATTCGGTGAAGATATTTCTAAGCCAGTGTAAATAACGGGCGAAAATTGGAACCGCTCGATAATAGTGAGAAGTTCCCCCATCCGTTAAGACCCGGTCATAGAGACCATTCATAATCTCAGTTGGTTTCGTGACCCTTTCATAGAATCCCAATCGCACCTGCTCATCCCAGAAAGTAATCTGCTGACTGATGTTACCCGTCGGTTCATTCAACGGTAACGTCTGGATAAGCATGTAAGTGATTGAAAGAATGATAAAAGCGGTCAAAAAGATGAGAAGAATCCGTTTGACAACATATTTTGACATCGTTCTTTCCTTTCCTGTTTCCTATATTTTAACGGATTTTTATCTCCGTTATTTACGACAAAGAGCGGGGCGTAGTACCCCGCTCAAGTCGTTAACCAAAGCGTGATTAAACTTTAAGCGGCAGCTTTACAGCGTGATTCCTAAGTCAAGGAAGCTCGCATCGAGCATGACGTTCGAGAGGCTCTCGACGCCGCTATAAGAAGCGTTGACACCGAAGACCAAACGGATACCGGTGAATTCTCTATCGGATTCGTTGCCCGCTAAGCTTCTCGCAGATTGCGCGAGATCATCTTTCGTGTAAGAGATGGTCCAGATGAATTCCCCGTAGTTCGGATCATCGACACCGCTGACCGCGCCCAGCATGAAGTTCGGTTGGTAGTAGGTACTAGTGCCACCGGAAGCATCGGTCAACATGAGCCAGATGTATTGGGCTTCGACGTTGACGAGGTTCATAAAATTATCATCGAGTAATGGGACGATATTGAGGGTGAAATCAATATATCCGGTTTCTTCGTTGATGCTCGCACCTTGGGCCGTGACCGGAGCGGTGTTCAAGCCGTCGACAACAATCGCCGCGCCGTTAGCGGCGGTGTAGAAGGCGTCAAAGCTGAAAGCGACGTCTTGGTATTCGATATAGTTATCGGGTTCCACAATGTCAGTTCTCGGACCCCAGTTGGTGCTGAAACCAGCATTTAAGGCAGTAGTACTACTGACAATGCTCATGAAGTCGGTCGGGTTGAGGACGTTACCAGTGATGGCACCTTCTGCAAAGTCGAATTTACCGGTCTTCATCCGATCGTAACAAGCGTTATAGGTCGAACCAGCGACTTCGTTGATGATATCAATTGTGATGTCGTAGCCTAATTCTTCAGCGGCTCTATTGAACGGGCCTTCGATGTAACCTTCAATGTAGTTACCGATTTGGTCAATCGTTCTTTGGTACCGCCAATAGTACATGATTTCGATGGTCGTGCCACCGTGAGCGTGAGCTTCGTAAGCTCCTTGGGCCACGAGTTCTTTTAAGGCCGCTTCGAATAAGCTTTCGGCTAAGGATGCGTTATAGCCGTATTCGTTACCAGCCGCATCGATAAAGGGTTGAAGAACCGCTTTACCAGCTTCGCTAGCCCGGTAGGAAACTTCTTTTTCTGGGTCAATCATGTAGGCGTTGCCTAAATAACCGAGAGCAGGGTTTCTTCCCATGGCGCCAGCGAGTTCTTGCCGGTTCATCGCGAAGAAGACACCGTCTAAGAAGTTGCTATTGCTCATGATGGGTTTGACGTCCCAATAATCTTTGATGCTAGTCGATTGGCTAGCGGTGCCGTTGACACCGAAGAAATATTCCCATTGTTCTTCAGTGGTCGAGTTAAGGTTAATCTTTAAGGTTGTTTGGCCTAAAGTTCTGAACGACCGAGGATTATTAGCGTATTCGCTAGTTCTAGCCGAAGGAACGGTCGCGTTGTCTAATTTACCGGCGAGGAAGTCTTGGAAGACTTGTTCATCATACCGTTCACCGAGGTAAACCCGTTCGGTGTAACCCTTAAGATGGTTTTCGGTCGGCCGGTTATAAAGTTCATTCCGGCTATAGACAGTTTCAACGTTTTGTTCCCATAAATCGAGGACGAACATCCCGGTAGAAATGACGTTACTGACGTTCTTCGCCGGGTCGGTGGTCCCACCGATCATCCCGTACTTGGAAGCTCCACCGATATCGGTTAAGAATTCTTGTGGAACTGGGGAATAAAGAGAACTACTGACGTTATACATCGCGTAGAATTGGGTCTGCGGAGTGATGAAGGTGTAGTCGATAGAACCTTCTTCTTCATTGATTTGAATACCGACTTCTGACCAATCCTTTTGGGCGCTGTAGAGGTAAGTCGAAGCGCCGTAGAAGCCGTTAGCTTCGGTGACCATTTCGCCGGCCCGCCGGAAGCCGTTATCGAGAATGGCTTTATACGGAGTGAGGTAGTCTTCAAGTTGAATACCTCTATTGTTGTACTTTTCGTAGAAAGTTTGATTGCTTCCCGGAATAGTTTGAGTAGCATTCTTACTCATTGCGTACCTAAAGTGTCTTCCTTGTCCAGCCGGAGTGCTTTCATCTTCGGAAGTGAAGACTTTAACCCGCCAGAACCTGGAAGTATCACCTTCATGGTATTCGACTTCGTTGCCGTTTTCGTCAAGCATGATCGGACGATCAGTCTTACTGAGTTCGCCTCTCCAAACGTAACCATCGCTGGTGCCGTTCATCTTGACGCTGAAAAGGGAAGTGGCGACCATCCCGTAACGGCCGCTGACATCTTCACCATCGGAATCCCAATAGTTGAAGGTCCCAGAGTCTAAGTTGTTGTAGCTATGGAAATAATCCGGATAGGCTAAACCATTAGCTTGAGCGGTTGAGCCGTTATACATGTTACCGGTGGTGTTGAGACTACCATCGAGAAGACCGCACCCATAGTTTGGGATGTAGGTATTGCTCCCGAGAGTAATCCGAGGGCTATACATTTCGTAACCGGCATCGTCGTACAGCGGGATCCCAGCTAAATGATGATCGACCGCATATTGTTCCATCTTCGCGACGAGTTCGGCTTTTTGCGTCGGATCAGCCCCTTGGAAGTTATAAACCCCTTCAGCTAAAGGGATATCTAAGGTTGGGCTGGAGCTCGTGCTTCCACTACCGATGCTGGTACTAGTTGTGGTATTCCCTGGATCACCACAGCCAGCTAAAACCATTGCACCGCAGGCTACGAGAGCGACGCCTAGCAATAATTTCTTCTTCATAAATTGCTCCTTTCTTGTTGCTGTAAATCAGCCATATAAATATCTTATAAAACTTTTTTATGTCAATGATTATTTTAAAAAACTCGCGAAAACAACGAAAAAGCCGAGGCTAGATGGTTATTATTGCACCATTTGGATAATCGCGAGCACAATCCCGACTGTCAAAAAGAGACCCCCCACTATTAAATAAGGAATAAAGAAGGGTTTCTCTTTGTCGCGTTTCTCTTTTTTCGCCTGAGTATAGTCATACGCGGTCTCGTAACGTTTCTCATCCCCCCGCTTAAAGCTTTCCACTAAACGGTAAAAGCCGTAACGGACGACATCGAAGGTCCCTTGCCGACCAATCCAGGCGAGACCAATGAAGGCTAAAACTAAACCGCCACCCAAGCAAAAACCATCGCTATAGAGGTAGAGTTGGGAGAAAAAGATCGTCCAAGAAAGTTCAGGATTACGATCTAAAGCTTTTTGGTAACCAGTGATACCGGCGATCAAGTAATAGAGCAGGAAAATAGTGAGAGGAATGACGATTGCCATCACCCAGTTAACAATGATTTGTTTCTTTCGTTCACTCATACTTTTGCAAGTTACCGCTTTCTTCGAACTTTTTCAAGCAGAGAAAAAAACATTGAAGAAAACTAAAAGTAGGGTATTTTAAATAGGCACTAAAGAAAGGAGTGTCAGCATGAAAAAGAAAAATGTATTCGTGGTCGGACTCAGTTTATTAGCCATAGCCTCGTTAGCAGCTTGTAATACCGATACTGGAAGTACCGCTACTACGAACACGGGTGGAGATGAATCGTCCACCTCATCAACCTCTCAGGTCGGCCGCCGAGCGGAAATGACGGTAGAAAAGACGGAAATCGTCGCTGGCCAAAACTTCTTCGACGCTTGTAAACCGACTGTCATCTATTACGATGAAAACAATGAACCCTTCGATTATACAACGTGGGTTAACTACGTTCGGTATACCATTACTTCCGAAGACGGGAAAACCTATACTGCGGGGGACGCGTTACCGGCCGGAAGATATACCGCTCGGGCCAGCGTTAAATCGCGGCAATCGACCGTTGATTTCACCGTTACCAACGGCAACACCGTCGAAGGTAAAGAAGGTGATGGCTATAAGAGCTACACCCGCGATCATTTTAAAGGGATGACGGTTACCGAACTCGATAGCGTCGGCGCCTTAGGCTCCGGTAAATTCCCGGCCATCGGCACCCCGAAGATGTTAGTTGTCCCGGTCATCTTCAGCGATATGAAAGGGCACCAAGACTATACGGATGAAGAACTCGTCATCGTCAATCGGGCTTTCTTCGGGACCAGCGAAGAAACCAGCTGGGAAAGCTTACATTCGTATTATTACAAATCCAGCTATGGTCTCCTCGACATCAAAGGGATGGTCACCGATGAATTCGTCACCCCCTTAACCCAAGATGGAGCGGAAGCTTATAATTCCGGTGCGGCGGGACAAATCGCCCAACAAGCCTGGACTTGGGCGCAACAAAAGTACAACTTAAACCCATCCGATTACGACTATAACCACGATGGTTATATCGATGGTATCAACATCATCTATAAGACCACTAAAGCCAATACGTCGGAAAACCCCAATGCTAATGACCTATGGTGGAACTACACTAGCATCACCGGGGCGCAACCCAATGTGAGTAATCCTGTCCCCTACCGTTACTTCTGGTCGGAATACGACATGATCAATAGCGGTAATTATCCAGGTTACCCCTGCATCGATGCTCACACCATCATCCATGAAAACGGGCACTTAATGGGTTTAAATGACTATTATTCCTATGAAAGAACCGCGCAAGGAATGGCGGTTGAAGGGCCGGCTGGCTGCGTCGATATGATGGATAATAACGTCGGCGATCATAACGCTTATAGCAAAATGATGTACGGCTGGTTTAAAGAAGCGGCTGGGGAAGCTGGCTTAAACGTCATGGAAATCGATGGCAGTAACGATAACTTCACCCTCGACCTCAATTCCTTCACCGATACCGGTGACGTCATCATCATCCGGAACACCACCGATGATAAGTGGAATGAAACTCCCTATGACGAATATTTAATCCTTCAGTACTACACCCCCACCGGTGTCAATGAAAGCGATAGCCATGGTTACAAAGAATGGGCGAGCTTACAATCCCACGGTGGAACGTACGCGAATCCGGGCCTTCAAATCTTCCACGTCGACAATCGTTTAGGAGCGAGAGTCGGAACGTATGAAGAAGGGTCCGCTAGCGTCACTTATACCGGTTACGAATATGTCGATACCCCCTCTAACGTCGGTGTCCATAACGATGATGGAACTTATGTCGGACCGTCACTTCAACTCACGAGCAACACTGGTTGGGCCGATAACGGAGCAAGAACTTCTCAACACATCGATGAAAATGGCCAATTAGTCAGCGATTCTCCTTATAGAGAATTAAGCGCTATCTTCAGTGACGGCAACAACGGCCTCGATTCCACCGGGTACTATGACTACTTCGGGGAAACGGAAAACCTCTTCGGTGTCCAAAATGAATGGGCAGAAGAAAACTTCATCACTTATGGTGGTAACACCTTCAGCAACTTCAAGATGAGAGACTTCTTCGCTAATGACCTCGTCTGGAACGATGGCAGCACCTTCAACTGGACCTTCAGCGTCACCGATCAAGACGCTACCCATTGCACTCTCCACTTCGTCAACAACGATGCACATTAAAAGTGGAATGCACAAATAATCATTTACTTTTTAGTTTTTCTTGCTAGATTAAATACACGAAAGGAAGATTCTTATGAAGAAAATCAAAATTCTTACCGCTTCTGTCCTCAGTATCGCCGTGATTGCGGGGATGGGAGTCGGGTTAACCTCCTGCGCAACTGATGGCGAAAGCACCACTACTACTAGCTCTACCGTCGAGGTTGACAAAATTACCATCGCCGGAGATACCCCCACTTATGTGGGCGTTGGCGAAACGATCGACTACGCTGACTATATCAGCACCACTCCGGAAGGAGCGCCGATCACCATTACCTCTGATAGCGAAAACATCACTATCGATGGAACCAAAGTCACCGGTGTTGGCCTTGGGAACTACACCATCATGATCCATGCTGGAGACAAACAAAGAGGTTGGCCGGGCAAAGTCGTCAGCGCTGACAAAGCTTACGTTATCGACTACCTCTCCACTCTTGGAAATAACTACAGCGGCTTCATATACGGCTATGATCCGGAAAATTTAACTGATCGTCTGTCCATTTTCAAAGATGTTCTCCACAATGAAAACTATTCGGTTGACTATCGTTACAACACCGCGAAAGCCGATATCGTCGTCAAGATGGGCGATGAAGCGACGCCGAAGACCTATAGCGGAACCTATGAAGGCTATACCCAAGACTCCGAAACCGGCGTTGTCGATGGCACCACTGGGACCGTTACACTCAATCCTGGTATCACCAGCAACTATGACTTCACCCTCTTCGGCACCAAGATCACTGCTAAAGAAGCGGATTTCGAAGATGTTGTAGATGAAGAAGGCAATCCTGTCGGTATCTCCGTTTCGGAAGAACTCGTCGATTCTGTCTATACTGCTCAAGGCATCAACTACGCCTATTGGCAATCGGCCTTTAGCCAACTCTTAGGACAAAAACTCGAAGCGGTCTACCAAGTTATACCGCTCATCTCTGCGGATTTCCCGGAAGACCAAGTTCCGACCAAAGATGACTATGTCGGCGTCAGCTTTGCGACCTTACTCCCGATTTTTGAAGGCAATCAATACGGCGTGGCGGTTCAACTTCAACTCACTGATAAGGGCACTTCCCACATCGAAGTGATCGATAAAGTCGTTGAAGACCAAATCGAACCTACTCCCTTAAAGTTCGACGCTTTCGATACCAAGATGGCGGGCCTCTTAGAAGGCAAAAACTACACCATCGAAGGCCACCTCAACATCGGCTACTACAACAAAACGACCTGGGTCGATGCTGATGCGGCTGGTCTCGCGGGCATTAAAGAACAATGGGGCATCGAACCGGCTAAAACCATCGCTTATGTCAATGGTGAAAATTATCTGGGTTACTCTGGTTTAACTGGAGAAGTCAGCTATGAATACTACCATAAGGACGGCGAAGTGTTATATGGACAAGCTGGTAAATATAACCACGACACCAAAGCCTACACGGTCACCAATGCGGATAAGCAACTCGCCATCGATAGCATCTGGCTCCCCGGCATCCAATCTAATGGCTATATGGCTCCGTTCACCGTTGCGGACTTCACTCCGGAAGCCTTAAAGGCGATCAGCTATCAAAGCGTTGAAGGCGAAAATGCTAGTGCCACTTCTCCAGGTGACCAAGGTAATTTAACTCTCCTCACGATGGCGTTAATTCCGTCTATCGGTTACGGCACTTCAGCGATGTTCAGCACGCTTTACAGCACCGCTAACGCCCAAATGAAGTTCTATGACTTCTTCAACAACACCACTATTAAAGTCACCGCGGATACCATCGAACTCGAAACCAGCATCAGCGACTTAGGTTACGATTCGCAAGGCGAACTCCTCGATGCCTATATGGGTATCAAGATCAGCGCGATCGGCAGCACCACTGTTCCGACCGTCACCACTGGTACCGCTGCGGAAGTCGGTGAATAGTTATCCTTAATAAGCTTAAAAAGAGCTCCCTCACGGGGGCTCTTTTTTTATAAAAATAATTGAGATTTACAAAGATAAAAAGAAAAATCGCTCTCTTTTGAGAACGATCTTTCCTACTTATTTTGGAAGTCTTTTAAGTTCTTTTTAAGAACCGATAATTTAAGGGTAACCTTCGTTCTTTCACTCGGAGTAAGTTCATGGAGCAAAGCGATTTGGGCTTCTAAATCCTTGATCTTATTCTTTACCGCGTAAGTCTGATTAGCTAAGTTACTCCGTAAGTTCTTTTCGTTCTTTAAGGCGAGGGTTAGTTTCTCGCTGGGAACTTCCGGTTTTCTTCCTTTCTTCGTAACGGCTTTCTTCTCTTCCACGTCCTTTTTAACTTCTACTTCCTTCGCCACTTTCTTAGGCGCAGGAGGAAGGAGAGGTTTCCTCGGCGGAAGCTTATAGAGAGTCGCCTTATATTTATCTTCGGTGATCCTCGTCACCATTAAGAGACAATCTCCGAAGGGGAAACTTTGACTGCCCTTAATAGAAAGAGTGTCACATTTCTCCGCTAAGTCATCCAAGAGATTTAAGGTGACATTTAAGAAGCCATGGACTTCTTTAACGTAAGGGACAGTCTTATCGTGCGGAATAATGTTTAAGGCGATTAAGAGCCTCTCTATCGCATCTTTCGCACTGCTACCTATCTCTTCCTTCATCCCCTTATTCTCTTGTTGAATTGGAGCGGTTTCTTCCTTTGGTTGAACAAGGGTCATCGCTTTATGGTTGGATGCCACCTTGTTTTCAAATTCCTTAAGCTTTTTCTCAAGCTCACTCACACTATAAGCGAGGTTGAGGGGTTCTTTTTTACCCTTAAGACGAGAAAGCTGTAGTCGGATATCTTCCACTTTCTTGTTTAAGGGATAAGTTGAATTCGGAAGTCTCGCGCTTAAGAGGCGGTCTTCCTTGATGATTTCTTCAGTCAGCGGATCAATTGTTTTTGGCTTTTCAATTTTTTGAATTACTTTCTCAACTGTTTTAGGGGCAATCTTCGGTTCTTTCTTAGTTAAAGTTCTCGCCTTTTTAACCGATTGATTACCTAAATTCCCCACTAAAACCCCATCATTATCCAGTTTCATGACATCGATGGGATAACCTTTTTGCGAGGCCAAACTATTCTTCAGATTCTTTAAATCATCGGTCAAGGTTTTGTCTTGCGTGATGACCAGAATCCTCGCTTTTGGGCGTAATGTTACGACGTGGCTGGTGATTGCCGCATCCGCGAAAGGGTTATCGCTGATCTTTTTAAACACTTCCATCGTCTTTTCTTTCTTTTGGTCGTGTTTAATGATCTTTAAGGCTGTTTTAGCGTTGATGAACGCTACCATGTCGCTTTTATCTTTGCTGTGATTCTCAAGTTCATTAATGCATTCCTCCGGGAGTACAAAGTGGAAATTATCTTTCCGGTACTCTTTTGCGGTTACTAAACGGTCCATGAAGTAAGGAAACTTATCATGCATCAAAGAACAGGTATCGATAAAAACGTAATTGTAATTCAATAGAAGCTTAGCCAAATCACTGATTTTGGCCTCTTCACTATACATATTTTGGTCTTTTTCTACCTCCTTGTTGTTTATTGTAAAAGAATTTCCCTATTTTGATACTTTTATTTTAATTATTTCTTCACAAAAATCGTGTTAATAGAAAAGATATTAAGGTTTTGCGAAGAATTTAAGATTTTCATAAGAAAAGGGTCTCTAGCGTTCAGCTAGAAACCCTCCTCCTTTATCACCTAAAAGAGATGACGATTAAGCAGCTGGTGTCCAGACCAGGCTTCCCGCTTCCACGACGCCGGAGCCAAGGGTGACCCCCGCTTTGGTGGTAACGGTGAAGGCGGCACCATTGGATTCAATACTGGTCACGTCGCTGGTGAAGGTAACATTGACTCCTAAATAGATGACTCCATCAATCTTGATGCCGTAGGCTCTCGGAGAGCCTTCGACCTTGCCTTCCATCAAGCTTTGAATGATGACGCCACTATCGCCGAGATAACCACGAGTGGTAATACATTCGCCACTTAAGCCGCTGTAGCTATAGGACGTTTTTTCAGCCCGGGTGTAGAAGTAGTCAGCTGCATCACCTTCAGTGACCCAGACATAGTCACCATCCGCGGTGAAGTTCTTATTGTTAGAGCTGAAGGTGGTGATATCGTCGGTCGTCACAACATTAGTCGCATCGTGAACGGTGCTACTAGATTCCCAGGTATGGCCGTCAGCGGTGATGGAAATCTTGTAGTAAGATCCACCATTTCTAACGCCATAGTATTCACCGAGAATCGGGCTACCAGTTAACGGCCCAATGTGGACTTCTCTCGTTAAGGTAACAGAGCTCGGTTCGGTCGTGCTGCCCGGCACTAAGATATAGTAACCAGTCGCTTCCGTTTCAAGTTTGACGTAGTCTTCTTGGCCCGCGTTGATTTCTAATAAGGATTTCTTGTTAGAACCAAAGAATTCAACGGAAGTGACAGTTTCACTGGTGACCGTGACGTCCCAACCAC
>UQOB01000002.1 GCA_900542595.1 uncultured Mollicutes bacterium
TCCATCGATGACTTCTTCGTTAGCTAAAACAGTTCCGAGTTCCGGGCAGAAATTGACCGGGACATCGCTGACATAGGCAAGATCATGCTCGAACATCTTGACGAAGATCCATTGAGTCCATTTATAGTAACTGGGGTCACAAGTCGCAATTTCTTTGCTCCAATCGACGCTCATACCGAGGGCTTTGATCTGTTGACGGAAGTGGTCGATGTTTTTTCGCGTGATGATTTCCGGGTGTTCATTGTGCGCTATCGCGTACTGTTCAGCCGGTAAACCGAAAGCGTCCCACCCCATCGGGTGAAGGACGTTAAAACCCTGCATCCGTTTCATCCGGCTCACAATGTCTGTCGCCGTGTACCCTTCCGGGTGCCCGACGTGAAGACCTTGGCTGGAAGGGAATGGGAACATGTCTAAGGCATAGTACTTCGGTTTACTGAAATCATAGACATCGCATTTAAATGTCTGATTATCATCCCAAAATTTTCGCCACTTGGCTTCTATTGTCTTGTGATCATAGCTCATATTATTTCAACAATTCCTGATATAACTTCTGGTATTCTTCCGCGCTATTCTTCCACGACCAATCCTTGCTCATGCCGTTTTTGGCGAGTTTATAATATAAATCTTGGTCATTATAGATCTTTTCCGACATCTCTAACGCGTAAGAAAGACCCGTATCATTATAGTCGTTGAAGACGATTCCGTCCGCTATTTTTTCGTTAGTACCATTAAATCCCACCACCGTATCCGCGAGGCCACCGGTTTTTCTGACAATCGGAAGGGTTCCGTACCGTTCACTAATCATCTGAGAAATCCCGCAGGGTTCGAATAAAGAGGGCATTAGGAAAAAGTCGCTTCCAGCATAAATCTTATGAGCAAGTTCATTGCTGAAACCGATGAATATCCCCACCGTTTCTGGGAATTCTCTCCTCAAATCTTCGAGAGCTTTTTCCATCTCATATTCCCCGCTTCCGAGGATTAAAAGATTAGCCCCCGTTTTAAGCATCTTCCGCATCCCATGTATGACGAGATCAATCCCTTTTTGCCAAGAAAGACGGCTCACAATCCCGTACACCGGCCGGTTATACCAGTGCACTCTAAATGATCTTAAGACATCAGCTTGGCAGAGGTGTTTTCCTTCTTCGACCGTGGTTTTCGTGTAATTCCGGGCTAATAACGGGTCCGTTTTCGGGTTCCATTCTTTAGTATCGATGCCGTTAAGAATCCCAACAAAATCCCGGGTTCTTAAAGCGAGAACAGACGCTAAACCTTGCCCGCTTTCTTCGACTAAGAGTTCATTTCGGTGGGTGGGACTGACGGTCGTAATCTTATCTGCGTAGATAATCCCGCTCTTTAAAGTAGAGACCATCCCTTGGAACCGGACCTTCCCCATATCGTATAAACTATCGTCTAAATCATAGAAATTCCGTAAGTAATAACGATCAATCATTCCTTTAAAAGCCGGGTTATGAATCGTTAAGACAAACCTCATATCTTGGAAGAACGGGTCATCATAGTTTTGTTCATGAATCAAAGTCGGTATCATCCCCGTTTGCCAGTCATGGACATGGATGATATCGGGTTTTAAATTGACAAATTTTAAAAGCTTTCTAAAGGCTAATTGGAAGAAAGCGAACCGTTCTCCATCATCATCGAAGCCATAGAGTTGGGGTCTTTCAAAATAGAAATCATTTCCGATGAAGTAATAGGTTAAACCCTTCTCTTCCCGCATGTAGATTTCGGCAAGTTGTTTCCGCCAGGACATGTAGACGAAGAAAGAACCGATTTTCTTGGTATTCGGATAATGATCTTTAATCGTTTCGTAATAAGGAAGCACGATGGTCACTTCGTGTTTCAGTTTCTTTAAGGCTAAGCTTAAAGAATAGACAACATCGGCTAAACCACCGCTTTTACAGTAAGGCAAGGCTTCGCTTGCCACCATGCAAATGTTCATAAGATTGCCCCCTGTCTGAGGTAGATAGGATTCTCGCTATCGCCCTCGATTGCGTGTCTACTAGTGACTACCGAATATTTATCGATAATGACGTCACTCAAGGTAACGTTTTGCCCGATTGCAACGTTACTTAAGATGATCGAACGCTTAATCTTACTCCCCTTCCCGATTTTCACGTTCCGGCAGATGATGCTATCGGTAACACTGCCATCGATGACGCAGCCGTTACTGATGAAGGAGTTCTTGATTTGGCTATGCGCTCCGTATAAAGCCGGAGGAGTATCATGGGTCAAAGTGTAAATCGGCCAATCTTCATGGAAGAGTTGCTTAATGACGTTAACATCGAGCAGTTCAAAGGAATATTGCATGTAATGTTTCATGCTATCGAAACATCTCGCGTACCCTTTGTGTTCAGCCGTATGAATTTTAAAGAGCTTATTCGTCAAAGCGTACACGAGCATATCTTTCATGTTGAAGGAGATATCAACTTGACTATGAAGATGGGTGAGGTTAGCTAAGGTTGTTCTATTGATAATCCAACATTCAAGTGAAGCATTGACTTTTTTCTTCCGACCATCATTTTTCCTGACGGAAGTGACATAACCATTTTCATCGATATCGAAAACTTGGCTACTTAAGAAAGCTTCGTCCCCGTTATCGATCTTTTGATAGATCGCGGTGATCTTTTCACCTCTTCTTATATGTTCTTCTAAGAGCGGTCTAAAATCGATATTCATCACCACGCTGGGGGAGCAGAAAATCAAGTGAGTAGCATTGCTATCGTAGAGCATCCAGTCATTTTGCCGGATGTTATTGATGTCGCTATTGTAAGCGGGGTTCAGTTGCCCCTGTTCGTTATAACAGATGTTGATTCGACCGATCTTGGTGTTTTCTAACCAGCTCAACATATTCCCCATGTGTTTTAAGATGGAACGTTGATGGTTTCTGACTAAGATACCGACCTTATTGATTTCTGAGTTACAGAAATTACTGAGCGCGAAGTCCATGAACGCGTACCGGCCGAGGAAGGAGGTACTCGCTAGATCCCTATCGCTCGTTAAAAGTCCTAAGCCTGGACTATTATGGCAATCTAAAAGCCCGATGACACCTTTCATTTTCTCGCTCCTTTCTGATTGACGACAAGTTCAATATCGTCATCTTTCCCTTCGACTATTTCATCTTTTTCAATCAATGTATCCGGTCCAATTATCGCGTTGATGACCTTGGCCCCACTTTCGATTTTCGCTCCGTTCATAAGGACGGAATTAGATACATAAGCTTTTTCTTCCACCAGGACTTCGTTACTGATGACTGAATGATCAACTTCCCCGAGGATGACCGCGCCTTGGTTGATGAGGCTATCCCTCACTTTCGCTTTCGGTCCGATATATTGTGGGGTGGAATAAGTATCTTCCGAATAGATAGAATTATCGTTAAAGAAGGTATAAAGACCTCCCCCGTTATCATCGTTTAAAAGTAAATCCATGTTGGCTTGGTGGAGGGATTTCACGGTTCCAACATCTTTCCAATAGCCTTCATAGGTATAGGCAACAAGCTTTTTCTTCTCGTTAAGCATCTTAGGGATGATGTCTTTCCCAAAATCGTGATCGCTGGTCGGATCTTTAGCGTCCTGAATTAAGGCCGCTCTTAAGGTTTTATAAGTAAAGATATAGATACCCATCGAAGCTAAATTGCTCAAAGGTTTCTTAGGTTTTTCTTGGAAGGAAGTGATGTTTCCGTCTTTATCGGTGGAAAGGATGCCGAAGCGGGAAGCTTCTTTCATGGGAACAGGGTAAACCGAGATGGTACAATCCGCTTTCGTATCGGTATGGAGTTTCAGCATCGCGTTATAAGTGGTCGAATAGATGTGGTCACCGCTTAGGATGAGGACGTATTCTGGGTCGACTTTATCGAGCCAATCGATGTTTTGATAGATAGCGTCCGCGGTCCCGAGGTACCAAGCGCTGCCTTCATCGGTTTGTTTGGGGGTGAGGACAGATGTTAAAGCTCGAACCCCGTTGAGGCCCCACTTTTGCCCGTTCCCGACGTAACTATTAAGTTCACTACTTTCATATTGGGTTAAAACCCCAACGATATTAATGTTGCTATTGGCAAGGTTGCTTAAAGGAAAATCGATAATTCGATATTTTCCCCCGTAGCTGACAGCCGGTTTTGCGACTTTCCGCGTTAAAGCGTGGAGACGCGTCCCCTTCCCACCAGCTAAAATCATCGCGGCGATATTGTTTCCCATACCCATCCTTTCTAGATGTATTTAACTAAACCTATTTTAATATAAGGGAACGATTTTTAGAAGAAACACAACAATGGAAAACATTTTTTCTTAATTCCCGCTTTTTTGGTCTATAATTTCCACGCGTAGAAGGAAAAAAGAAATGAAAAGAACCTTGATCAAAGACCTCAAACTCAATGAAGTTAACACTCTCGCGGGTTTTGTTGAAAATATTAGAAATAAAAAGACGATGTGTTTCATCGTTTTACGGGATATTTCGGGAAAAATTCAAATCACGATTGAAAAAGAAAAACACCCCGAAATGATTGAAAACTTAGATAAAATCACTATCGATAGTGTGATTGAAGTAACCGGAAAAATCGTTCCCAGCGATTACGTAAAACTTAATCACATGGAAATGCTCCCCGATACTTTAGAAATCCTTTCGATCGCGCTTCCGAGCCCCATTGTCAGCCCGAAGGGCGAAGAAACTAATATTGACTTACGTCTCGATTACCGGTGGATTGACTTAAGAACCGATAAAAATACTTTGATGTTCAAAGTCCAATCATGCTTCTTCAACGCCTGCCGGGAATTCTTAAATCAAAGGGATTTCACGGAAATCCACACGCCTAAATTAATCGCGACGGAAAGCGAAAGCGGCGCGGGTGTCTTTAAAGTCGACTATTTTGATAGGAACGCTTACCTCGCTCAATCGCCCCAATTCTATAAACAAATGGCGATGGCGGCCGGCTTTGAACGAATCTATGAATCGGGCCCTGTTTTCCGAGCGGAGAAATTTGCCAGTCGGAAGCACGCGACTGAATTCACCGGTTTCGATATCGAATTCAGCTACATCGATAGTTATAAAGACGTCATGCATTTAGAAGAAGAAATGCTCCACTACGCCTTACAAGCCGTCAAAGATAAATACGGGGAAGAAATTAAGAAGGTCTTCAACATTGATGTCATTGTCCCCACTCTTCCTTTCCCGGTCATCGATTTACATGATTTATACGATGAACTTGAAAAACGGTACGGCTACAAAGTACCGGAAAGCGAGAAAGGCGACTTAACAACGGAAGGTGAACGGCTCTGTGAAAAGTTCAGCAAAGAAAAGTACGGCCACGAATTCCTCTTCGTCACTGGTTACAGCAAGGAAAAACGGGCCTTCTATCATATGAGGGATGAACATGGTGTCCCCTGCGGTTATGACTTGATTTGGAAGGGCTGCGAAATCACCACGGGTGCGCAACGTGAACACCGATATGAAATCCTTAAGAAACAAGCCGAAGAAAAAGGTCTCGATAAAGACGTTAAGTTCTACCTCGAATTCTTCCGTTACGGCTGCCCGCCGCACGGGGGCTTCGGGGTCGGGGTTGACCGAATCACGATGATTCTCTTCAACGAAGGAATTAAAGAATCGATGTTTATCTTCCGGGGACCCGACCGCTTGAATCCTTAAAATCTAGTTGCAAATAAAGTCCATTTAGGGTTTAATTTATAAGCGTTTGTGAGGTGAGTTTATGGCAAGAAAATGTATGTTAACCGGAAAAGCAGCGTTAAGCGGCAATAATCGTAGTCACTCTATGCGGGCCACCCGACGCACTTGGGACGTCAATTTACAAAAGCACACCATTGAAATCGACGGGAAAAAAGTGCAAGTTCGGCTCTCCGCGAGAGGCTATCGCACTTTATTAAAAGCCAACAAACAAAAAGCGGCGTAATTTAAGGTTACAAAAATGATAAAATCTCTGCAAAACAGAGATTTTTTTCTTTATATTCAGATAAATAAGAAGCAGACGTAGCTGAGAAGTAAGAGGAATAAATTGATAAAGGGAAGGATGTTTTCATAGATCGCAAGCGTTATCTTATCCGGCCGTTTTAAACTGGTTGTCCCATCCTTCTCACTCTGCACTTCCATATGATTCCATTCACGGATCCCCGGAAGGAAGAAGATTAAAATCGGGAGTAAAGATAAGATGATGAGGAAGAGACCTAAGCCCATCCCCACCGCTTGATTGATTACCGCGTTTCTCCCCCAAGTTAAGAGAAGTAAACCATAACAGATATTAGGAACCGACGATATTACTTGTCCAAAAACTAAAGTGTAAAAGTGGAATTTAGTCTGGGATAAGGGGATGAAATAGGATAAAGAAAGAAGCCCTTCCCCTAAGATACTCATCACTAAGGCAAAGACTAAATAGACAGTGACATTAGTCCCAGCTTCTACGGACGCTAAAAGAAGGATGAGAGGGAAAATGAAATAGCTTAAGGCGTAGAGACTCGCCATTAAGCGAAGAATGGTGCTCTTCCCCTTTTCTTCCATTTCAAAAGTTTCATAGGGATAGTGATTTAAATAATAGGAAAGTTTTCGGTTTTCTTTTTTAAAATAAAAGGCTAAACCGAAAAGGATAAGCAGTAACACTAAGGGGATAATAAAACCTAAACTAAGCAAGCCTTTATCGAGGTTTTCCATTCTTTAAATCCTCAACTCTTTCAAAGAAATCATCATGGTTAAACAGGTAAGAACCCGCAACAAGGAGGTCCGCTCCATGCTTGATGGCTAAGGGGCCGGTTTCGCCATTAATGCCCCCATCGATTTCGATGATTGGTCGTTCTTCAACCGGTAATTTATCAATCTCTAGTCTTAACGAATCGAGCCGGTCTAAACTATTTTCAATGAACTTTTGTCCACCCCAACCGGGTTCCACTGACATTAAAAGCACTAAATCGATATCTTTTAAATAAGGAATAAGAAATTCAACTGGAGTTTTAGGTTTAATCGAAAGCCCTACTTTCTTACCTAAGCTACGGATAAAGTCGATGGTCTTCCTTGTTTCTTCGTCAGTTCCCGCTTCTAAGTGGAAAGTGATGATATCAGCACCATATTTAATGAAGTCTTTGGCCCAACTGATGGGGTCAATGACCATTAAATGAACATCGTTAATGACCTTGGAATACTTAACGACTTCCTTAAAATCTTCTAAAGAGAAAGAAGTCGGAGGAACGAACTTTCCGTCCATAACGTCAAAATGCAAAAAGTGAGCAGCGCTCTTATTTACTAGCTCTACCCCTTGCTCGATATGTTCTTTCCCGTACGCTAAAAAGCTCGGAGCGACATCAGGGAATGTAACGGACCATTTTTTCATCATTTAAATCCAAATATCCTGGACAAAAAGCCTCTCTTTTCATGGAAATTGCCTTGATCTTTCAATACTTCATTGATAGCGTCGCCCATTTCTTTCGCGCTCTTATAACGTTCGCTGTAACGTTTTCTCGTCGCTTTTTGGATGATTTTATCAATGGCTTTGGGGACGGAGGGAACGAGTTTACTCGCTTCCGGCATCCGGTTTTTAATCTGCGCGACCGCGACTTCTTCCATCGTTTTCCCGTCAAAAGGAACAGTTCCTACTAAAAGTTCATAGAAGACGATACCCATCGAATAAATATCGCTTTGAATGACGGCTGGATCCCCTAAAAGAATCTCGGGAGCGGTATAGTAAACAGTACCAGTAATCGAATCTTTCTTGGGTTTTTCTCTTAAAGATGAGCTGATACCAAAGTCGCTGATTTTGATGGAACCATCCGGCAAATAGAATAAGTTATCCGGTTTAATATCCCGGTGGATAATACCGTGCTCATGGATGTATTGAACCCCGTGACTGAGTTGGACCATGATTTCACAGGCTTCTAATGGGCTTAAACAGTGACCGGTGGTCATATTGAGTTTATCTCTTAAGGTCCGACCTTCCACATATTCGTTCGCCATGTAAGGTCTGCCGTCAATCGTGCCATTCCCATAAACTTTCACGATATTGGGGTTATTTAAAGAGGCGGAAGCGATGCATTCTTTCTTAAACCGAGAGAGATTTGCAGGGTTTTTCATCATATCTTCCCGGAGGAGTTTTAAGGCGACAGTTTTGTGAGTAATAACGTCATAAGCTTCATAGACGTCCGCCATCCCTCCATGCGCAATCCGGCCGGTAACCCGATAACGATTGTCGACTTTATCACCAATTTGTATCATGATCGATAATCTCCCAGAAAGCGCAGGCGATGTTATCGGTGCCCCCATTATGATTGGCTTCCAAAATAAGGTTTTGCACCTTTTGGTCCGCTCGTTCATCGGTGGTGACAACCGCTAAGATCTCCCGATCCTTTAAATTATTATATAATCCATCAGAACAGAGAAGAATTTTTTCCCCGTTATATTTCTTGTGAGTCAAGGTGTAAGAAAGGGAAGGATGGATGCCTAAAGCATTTAAAAGGACGTGTCTCTTTTCATGGACTTTCGCTTGTTCTTCGGTGATTTCCCCGGTGGAAACTAAGTAATTAACATAGGTTTGGTCTTTGGTTAATTGGATTAAGTTCCCATCTTTAATGATATAGGCTCTGGAATCCCCGATATTGCAGATGAAGATATTTCGCCCGTCAATTAAACAAGCCACTAAGGTGGTTCCCATCCCTTCATAGTTACTATTTTTAATGGAATTGGTATAGATTAAATCATTAGCTTCTTTTAAAGCTTTTGCGAACCAGCGTTTGGTTAAGAAACCGGAACTATGTTGTTTCTTGCGCTCGAAGCTTTTAATCATGCTGTCGACCGCCATTTTGCTCGCTAGTTCCCCTTTTTTCTCACCGCCCATCCCGTCGCAGACAATCAAAAAGACTTCGCCATAAGCGTTCATGCTAACCATCGCTTGGTCTTCGTTATCTTCCCTCACGCGGCCCTTGTTAGTTTTGTAAGCATATGTCCCATGAAAATCACGCTTTTTCATGCTTTTATTTTCTCATATTTCGCTCGAAGTTGACCACAAGCAGCTTCGATGTCGGTTCCGAATTCTTTCCGGATGGTGGCTTTTAATCCCCGTTCATTTAAAGCATCTCTAAAGCGGTGAACTTGGTTATTGCTCGGCCGCATAAAGTTTTTTTCGGTAACTGGGTTAATCGGGATTAAATTAACGTAACAGAAAATATCTTTCAGTAGTTTTGTCAGTTCAATCGCATCCTCGATTGAGTCATTGAAATCTTTAATCAAAATGTATTCGATAGTGATCCGTCTTCCGGCGACTTTTTGGTATTCCTTTAAGGCGCTTAAAAGTTCATCAAGGGAGATTTTTCTGGCAATCGGCATGATTTGTTTGCGCTTTTCATCGTTCGGAGCGTGTAAACTGATCGCTAAATTTAAGGGAAGCTTTTCATCTTTATATCTTAAGATGCCTTCCGTTAAACCGCAGGTGGAAATGGTTAAATGACGAGCCCCGATATTAAAAGCTTTCGGGTCATTAGCAATCTTTAAGAACTTAAGGCAGTTATCGTAGTTATCGAATGGTTCTCCAGTTCCCATGATGACGATGTGGCTAACTCGGTCTTCCCCTCGTTCATCTAAGATTTGATCCATCAATAAAACTTGCCCTAAAAGTTCATGGACTTCTAAACCGCGGACTTTTCTAAAGAGGCCACTCGCGCAGAAAGCGCAGCCCATCGAGCAACCGACTTCACTGCTGACGCAGATGGCGTTTCCGTAGTCGTATGGCATAAGAGCGGTCTCGACTTTACTCCCATCTTCCATCTTAAGAAGGAGCTTAATCGTGCCGTCTTTCGCCACTCTTTGCTCGATGATTTCCGGTAACTTTAAAGAAAAATTTTGTTCAAGCTTTTCTCTTAAGGCAACCGAAAGATTAGTCATCTCACTAAAGGAGAAGACCCGTTTATCATAAATCCAGTCGTAGATTTGTTTAGCGCGAAAACTCGATTCCCCAATCTCTTTAAAGTAAGCTTCGAGCTCCGGTAAGGTGTAATCGAGAATCGAAGTCATTATTTTTGTCCTTGCATTAAAGGAACACTTTCGCTTTGGGGGGCTTGGGCTTGAATGATGGCAGGATCGGCCGCAACTGCGGTGTTTTCATCCTTCTGCATCACGCAGTAGAAAAGGTTGCCGCGGACAGTGAAGTCACCTTTACACGGGAAAAGTTGTTCCATTTTCACGATATGGAATTCTGGGTGATTAGCGACAAACTTATTGATTTGTTCTTCCCCTTCTTTCTTATCGATAGTGTTGACGAAATAAAGGAGAGTTCCTTTATTGTTGACGTATTTACTGACCCCTTCTAAGGCGTCTTCTTGTCTCTTTAAGATTTCGTCGATTTTCGAAGTATCGAAGTTAACGAAATAACCAGGATTGGTGGTGATTAAATCAAAGAAGGTGTTATCGGGAGCGCAGATGGCTAAATCGACAGGTCTCGAAATCGAAGCTTCCATCGCGTTCGGTTTAGCGCTGAAGAAATTAACATTGGTTAAACGGTTCTTTTTAATCGTGTTCTTAATCACTTCATAACCATGGGTGGACGGCACTGCGAGATTCATCCCAACCGTGTTGCCGTAGGTTTCTAAGAGTTCTTTTAAGACATTCTTATTAGCGGCATTGCCGTTATAGATTAACAGTTCACTCGGTTCACTGATCGTGTAGGTATCGAGTAAATGTTTAACGACGGGTTTAATTTCATAGAGCAAGCCGTTCCGGAATTCATCGAGGGTGTATAAACTCTTACTGCCTTTATAAAGTAAGAGGTTAGGAATCTCGGTTTCTTCGAGGATGCCCTTATATTTTTCTAAGAGGGTTTCGATTTTAATCCGGCTGGTTCTCACTCTTAAGGTGGTGAGAGGAGGATTAATATAGTTCTTCAGGACATTGAAAGTCATGCTTAAGCCGAAATGATGAAGGATTTTAATCACCCACATTGGAGCGTTAAAATGGGTCATCAAATAGATTTCCATTTCTTTCTTGGTCGCTTTCTCGCCTTTATTTAAGCTGACTTGCGGCGGAAGAGCTTCCGCGTCCAAGAGGGGTTTCACGACATCTAAATGATCTTTAAAGCGTTCAAAAGCTTCCGTTTTGATTTCTTCTTTCGCTTTCGGGTCTTTCCCAAGTTTACTGACAAATAAAGCCGCTAAAACGATGAGAAGATAACGGATATCTTGTTCATCGACCTTGCCTTCTAAGGGTTTTAAAAGGTAACGAAGACGATAATAGTGAGTGATCACGTACCGGAAAATAAAGATGCTATCACGGTGCGCTGCCCTGTCTTCTTTCGTCTTAAATGTCTTATCAATGGTGGTGAAGAAGTTATCTCTTTCATCTAAGAAACCATTGAGAGCTTGCCCCGCTAAAGTAATGTTTTCCATGTTCGGTTGATCTCCTACTTTTTATTTTTATCGTCATAGAGACGATTGAGCTCATCGATATGACCTTCGAAGACATTGCCGGTATGGATTTCTTCATCGTCATCGCTATCGGCTTCATAGTCTTGGTCATCTTTATCGTCATTGAAGGAAACGATGTTCTTCTCCTCGATAAATCGAGGGTAGTCATCGTTAATCAGCTGATAAGTATGTTCTTCTTCAAAGTAATGGAATTGGATATTGAGATTGATGGAGAAGTCCTTCAAAGTCTTCATCAAATAAGTCGCAACTTTTTCTTCTAATCTTTCGTATTTATGGGGAGCGAGGACGATGACTAAAGTGTCCCAACTCACCTGTTCCACTCCTTTATGGAAAAGGACACTCTGCGGAGCGTAGAAGGAAATATCATCTTCTTCCGTTTCGAAAAGCGAGGCGAGATTAGCCGTGTGGTTTTTGGAATAATGGCCGGTCACATATTGATCAAGGCCGAGGATTGCGATGGTTATCATAAATTTTCTTTCGTTGTGATTATATCACAAGAATCCGAGTGGAAAAGACTTTTAAAAGAATGTAAAGCACTAATAATCCATGGGGTCAGCGTTAACTTGGAGAGAGATCTTACCTCCACTTTTATAAGTTTGAAGAAGGTTTCGTAAAACGGAACGGGTTTCTTCTTGGTTTTTGGTCTTGATGATGATTTGCTTTCGGAATTTCCCGTCCATCATCGAATAGTATGGGGTGAAGGGTCCAATTACTTTATCATTAGGTAGCTCTTTTCTTAGGTAATCACGGATACTGATGGCTTCGTTCATCGTCTCTTCGTTTTCTTTACCTTTCACGATCAATAAGTAAAGGAAGAAATATGGAGGATTTTGATTGAGATAACGTTCCCTCATCTCTCGTTTATAGAAGGTATCGTAATCCTGCTTCGCTCCTAGGGTTATCGCGTAGTGATCAGGGTTAAAAGTTTGGATTAAGGCTTCACCTTTTAAGGAACTCCTACCGCTGCGTCCGACCATTTGACTGATCAGTTCAAAACTTCTTTCGCTCGCCCGGAAAGTGGGCAAAGTGAGCCCGATGTCCGCGAGAACGACAGCGGATAAAGTAACATACGGGAAGTCATGCCCTTTCGCGATAATCTGGGTGCCTAAAAGGATGTCGTATTTCCTCTCGTAGAAATCTCTTAAGAGTTTCGATGTTTCGAAAGAGAGACGTGAGATATCGCTATCGAGACGAGCAATCTTTTTATCAGGGAAAAGAGTGTGTAAATCTTCTTCCACTCTTTCAATTCCAAAACCGACTCGCCTGAAGTTTCTCGCTCCACAGACAGGGCAAGCTTTTGGGAATTCTTCCACGTGCCCACAGTGGTGACATTTAAGGAGATTGTCGCTTCGGTGGTAGGTTAGAACGGAACCGCAGTCAGGGCAGGTCATCATGTGGTTACAGTTAGCGCAGTTAACCCCAGTCCAGTAACCCCTTCTATTCATTAAGAGTAAAACCTGTTCCCCTTTTGAAAGCTTTTCGTTGATTTTTTCAATGAGGGGTAAACTGAGCTTATCACTCAAATTTCCAAAAATATGTGGGGTTTTTAAATCGATAATTTGATAATCGATTTTTATATTGCCGTTAATTCTTTCCTTTAAAAGGTAATATCCATACTTCCCTTTTAACGCTCTCGCGCGGGTTTCAAAAGAGGGGGTTGCACTTCCTAAAACTACTTTCGCTCCTGTGATGTTCGCTCTTAAAATCGCCGCTTCTCTCGCGTGGTAGAAAGGGGGAACGTCTTGCTTATAACTTTCAACATGCTCTTCATCAATGATGATGAGTTTAAGATTTTTAATCGGTGAGAAGACCGCGCTCCTCGCTCCAATCGCGACCTTCGCCTTTCCGTCCCGCATCTTCCGGTATTCGTCATAACGTTCGCTAGGAGTTAAACCGGAGTGAAGGATGGCTACTTGATCACCGAATCTGTTTTTTAAGAGGCTGACTAACCTCGGTGTTAAACTGATTTCGGGGACGAGATAAATAATGCCGGCATCTTCCTTTAAATAATGTTCAATTAAGTGAAGATAGATTTCCGTTTTACCGCTACCGGTGACACCTTCGATTAAGAAAACATTCTGGGGAGCATTTAGCACCGCTTCCATCGCTTCTTGTTGTTTAGGAGTTAAAACTTTCTTCTCATAATCGAAGCTTTCATCCATCACTCTTAAGCGGTAATGTTCACGTTTCTTAAGTTTAAAATAGCCATTATCCAAAAGCTTTTTAACAATAGAGGGACTACCGGCTTCTTTCTTAGGCACCGGTTGATGAAGAGCCACTAGACGATAAATTTCTTTTTGTTTAGGAGTAAGAGTTTCATCCTCCGCTTTATCAGTGACTAAGAAATAATCGTATTTAATCTTTGGTCCTTTTAAGGCTGTTCTTTTCGGGGACAAAGATAAAGGCAACATCGCTTGAAGAACGGTCATTAAAGGGGACACATAGTATTCACTCACTTGTTTAGCGAGTTCTAAGAGTTCATCACTCAACAAAGCGTCTTCATCGATGATATCTTCATCCATGATTTCCTTATAGGCGATAGAGGAATTATCGATGATTTCATCGATATTATCTTGTTTTTCTTCCACTCCCACCACAAAACCAACGGAAGGACGATGATTGAAATCAATCTTCACTCTTCCGTAAAGGGGGATCTTTCTCTTACCTTTATATAGATAATAAAAAGGTCGGTTTAAGTCCCAGGCCTGGTATTCGGTTAAAACACTGATGAGTTTCACAACTCAATTATAAAGTTTTTTCAATTTCTTGACGGATAATCTTTTCGATTTCGTGGGCAGCTTCATCAACATTGTTATTGATGATGGTGTGTTTATAATCTTTCGCGTACTTGAGTTCGGTCTTCGCTCGTTTTAAACGCTTTTGAATAGCTTCTTCATCTTCTGAACATCTTCCCCGGATCCGTTTTTCCAGTTCTTCTAAGCTCGGAGGTAAAAGGAAGAAAGAAAGGATATCGATATCCTTTAAAGCTTTCATCACTGTTTCCGCTCCATTAACTTCAATCTCAAGGATCACGTTCTTTCCTTCATTCATCGCATCGAAAACCGGTTGCTTTAAAGTTCCATAATTATGTTTAACGAAAGAAGTATGTTCTAAGAAATTGCCTTCTTCCACTTGTTGTTTAAAATATTCAGGGGTAACGAAGTGATAATGAACTCCTTCAATTTCGCCCGGTCTCGGACCTCTGGTGGTTAAAGAAACACTATAAAATAAGTTCAAGGAATGGTTTTCCATGACTTTTGCCCGGATGGTGCCTTTACCGACACCGCTAGGACCAGAGATGATAATTAAAAGACCCTTTTTCATATGTTTAACCTTTATTATGCAATATTATTTAAAAAAGTTCACATATAATCGAACAAAATTTGCTATCTTTTTTCCTTTGTTAAGATTGTAATCACTAAAAATAATTGAGATTTAAAGAGATATTTCAATATTTTTGGAAAATACTTTGGAAGATAGTTTCGACTTTAAACTTTTTTCTCTTCCTTTTTTGAGACAGTTTTGCTTATAAGAAAAACAGCCCAATAATATAGCTGTTATCAAAGAATTAGTTGCGCTGAGAGGGTAACTTCATCAGCACTGATATAAATAATCGACTTAAGTAAGTTTATATTTAGGTCTTTCACCATTGTTATCTAAAGACAGCTCAGTTAGAAAGGAGAAGAAAAGGAAGTATGTCTGTACCATCTGCGGATACGTCTATGATGAAGAAAAAGAGAAAGTTCTTTTAAAGACCTTCCCGATTCTTGAATTTGTCCCTTATGTGAAACCCCTAAGTCGGCCTTTGTTCCTATAGAAGATAAGAAAAAAGAAGAAACAAAGAAACCCACGAGAGCGCTCCCGATCGATGAGTATATGAAAAAAATCCCCACTAGCGTTATCCGCTTTGTGTAATAACTCAGCGAGAGGATGCAAAAAACAATATAAGGATGAAGAAGGCTTCCCGCTCCTCACAGCGAAATTCCGCTTAGTGGCCGCTATCGAAAAGCACCACGAAGAGCGGTATCGGAAACTCTTACATAACGTCGAGAAAAAAGAAACCTTCCAAAAGAGCGAAGTTAAGATCTGGGAATGCCGGAACTGCGGTCACCTTGTCATTGGTACCAAAGCGTCGGAAATCTGTCCGACCTGTGGCTACGCTCAAAGCTTCTTCGAACTTAACTGCGAAAACTATTAATCCTCCAAGGTTAATAAAAAGAGCTCCTGAGGGAGCTCTTTTCTGTTTAAAATCGTGAAATAATAATTTTAATGAGGTTTTTACAAAGATAATCAGTTTTTATTCTTCCGGTAAATCCGTTAAAAATTGGACCCCTAAGGCTTTCGGTCCGGCGTGGTAAGAGTTGGTCGGACAAGCTTTGGTGGTGACGACTTGTTGGAAGCCGAAGGAATAAAGATAGTCTTGAATCATCTTGAGGTCGCTTTCTTCCGCGGTCGAATAGTTGATGAAACACATCGACTTATCGATGACGGGATAAGAAGCTAAATGGTCTTTCACATAGTTCATTACACATTTGGTGTAAGTACCTCTATATTTCTTCCCGATAATGAATTTTCCTTCTTTATCGCACATGATGACCGGTTTAATATGGAGTAAGTTCGCCCCAAACAAGGCAAGTTTCGAACATCTCCCGCCCTTTTGTAAGAAATAAAGGGTGTCGATGATGAAGGAACATTTTGCGTTCTCTCTTCTTCTTAAGAGTTCTTTCTTAATTTCTTCAAAGCTCTTACCCTTTTGAATCAATTGGTAAGCATAAATAGCGAGTAAGGCGATTTCACCGCTGGTACCGTGGCTATCGAGGACGAAGATATTTGGATCTTCATGGGACGCTACTACCGCGTTCGGGTAACCGCTACTTAACCCGCTGGAAATGGTGAAGTGAATGATTTGGTCGGCTCCACTTCTCTTTAAAGTTTGAAAATGGTTTTCTAACTCCTCAATATTCACCGCTGCTGTGTGACAAAGTTTTCCGCTTGTTTTAGTGAATTCAAAGAGTTCTTCATTAGTGAATTCGTTATCAAGATAGGTGACACCTTCTTTTTCAAGGTGGAAATGAACAATCTTGATTCCGTATTTGTTGAGTAATTCAGGTGTTAAATCAATAGTGCTTTCTGCGCTTAAGGCAATCATAAGGCCCCTCCCAAGCACAATACCATATCTTGTTTTAAATACTAGGTCAACAAAAATGCATCGGTGGTCTATACTATGTTCAATATGAAATTGACCAATAAAAGTTTAAAAATATACCTCGATTACTTAAAACCAATGTTGGTGGGAACCCACCTCACCTTGGTGGACTTTTTCACTAAAGAAGACTTGGTTTTTTACTTCGCCAAAAGTGACCCATCATCGTTAGTTTTGTCACTCAACGGATCCCAAGCCAGACTCATTTTAACTAACCGTTTTCCAAGATTTAGAGGAGTTGAAAATTCCTTCCTTGATAAACTGAAAAAGGAACTTGGGAATGGCTATCTTTTAAACCTCGAGCAGGTGAATGAGGATCGAATCGTCCATTTTACCTTTGAAGTGACTAACCGCATCTTCCAAAGAGAAAAGGTTCAGCTCTATTTTGAAATGTTCCCCCACCGAGCGAACCTCATTTTGACTAATGACGAAAATAAGATTATCGGTTTACTAAAACCCTCCTTGTTAACCGATGACCGGGTCCTCTTACTCAATATGCCCTACACTTTCCCAAAGAAACCGGACGCTCCCATCGATAATGTTTCGTTCGACCCAGAGGAATATCTTTTAAGTGAACAAAGTTATATCACCTCTTTAACGCAGAAAAGAAAAGATAGTGAGATGCGGCCGATCCTCAAAGCCTTGAACAATCGGCTTAATCTCTTAAAACGGAAGAAATTTAAACTCCAAGAAGAAAAGCAAGCGGCTGAAACTTACCCGGAAGACCAAATGAAGGGAGAATACCTTTTCACCTACTGCAATCCTTCCGACTTTAATTTAGATAAAGTTGAGCTTGATGGTATCACTATCGCTTTAGATCCCTTAAAAACCATTAAAGCGAACGCGGAAGCCTATTTTAAACGAGCAAAAAAGAAGAAAGCCACCCTGAAATTTAGTGAGGAGAATATCGAAAAAGTTAATAAGGAATACACTTCCTTAGAAGCGATCAAAAACAATATTGAAGCCCTGTCCTATGATGAACTTAAATCTTTGGGTCTTAAGGTTAAACTGAACGGTAAAAATTCTTTAAAAGAAATCAATGATTTTGGAACGGCTCTAAATCCTTATTATATAGAGTACCATGGCAAGACTTTCTATTTTGGAAAGAACGCCAGGCAGAATGATAGTGTTACTTTCATCTTAAAAAGGCTCTCGAGGGATGCTTATTGGTTCCACTTAAAAGATGGACCTTCTTCCCACGTCCTATTAGAAAAGGATGGGTCATTAAGCGAAGAAGATAAACTCGTCGCCGGATCCATCGTCCTTTTAAATAGTGAAATGCCCTCTGGGGAAATTATTCTTAGCCAAAAGAAACATTTAAAACGCGGTAATAAACCCGGAGAAGTTAAGATGACGCATTATGAATCTTTCTATGTGAGGGAGATAGATAAAAATATTAAACCCCTCCTCCTTAAAGCGGAGAAAGTTAACCACTTATGACGATCTTTAAAGACTATAGAACCGCAAGAGAGTTCTTTAAAAAAGCTTTCCCAAAAGAAGAAATTAAAAGCTGTAAAACGCTTAAAAAAGGTACAACTAATCGCCTCTTTCTCATTAATAATCACTATGTCGTTCGCCTTAAAAAACCTTTAGAAAAGGAACTCTTTAACGCGGAAGAAGAACAAAAAGATTTATCCTTTCTTTTTAAAAATGACTTAGGACCTAAGCCGTACGCTTTTTCTAATAATGGGAACTACATCATTCAATATTTAGCTAACACAGAACTAACGAAAGACGATTATCCCTCGATCGCGAGAGCCCTTAAAAAACTCCACTCTTTAAAACTGGAAAGCACTTCTTTCAACCCTATTGAAAGGCTTGATTTATATAAGATGGATGAGGAATATCCGCCTCTCTTAAAGGAACTTATTCCTTTGATAGAACACTACACAAAAGAAAACCTGGTACTCTGCCACAACGACTTATTGCTCGCAAATATTTTAAAAACGGAGGACGGAATCAAATTCATCGATTATGAATACATGGCCCTTAACCATCCCTACTTTGATTTAGCTAGTTTTATTTCTGAAAATGTTCTAAGTAAAGAAGAAGCAAAACTCTTCCTCGAAAGTTACTTTGAAAAGCCTTTAACTAAAGATCAAATTATCCTTTTAAAACAGTTTATCGCGTTCGAAGATTACCTCTGGGGATATTGGGCGAAAAAGAATTATTTCTTTACTAAGAAGAAAGTTTATAAAGACATTTATGAAGATAAAAAGGCCGCTCAAGAAATTGATGAAGAATATTTCGCTAAGCATCCTGAGGAATTAAAAATCCTCGAGGGATTTAACGCCTAAATCTTCCTATAATATAGTGATGAAAAAGTTATTCATTCTCCCCCTTATCTTAATGTGTACCGGCTTAATGAGCTGCGACACCCAACCCAAGGATTACCTGATTTTTAAGAATGGGGATTTAAATAAAACTGAGAACACGTATTTAGTAAAAGAATATTTCATAAGCGCTGAAGAAATCATCAGTGACCTGGAAATGGGGAACGATGTCATCTTCTTTATCGCCAGTGAAGAATGTGAGCCTTGCTATTTCTTTGAAGAAGATTTTTGCCGTTTTATCAACGACACCGAAATTGCTATCGGCGGCATTTATTGGGACGGAAATGATGAAACATATGGGGATTATGCTGGGGATTTTGAGATTTTAGAAAATTATTTTACGAGTAAAAATAACTTTGAATTTGTGACACCCAGCCTTTACCTCGCGAAAGGAAAAGAGGTTACACAGCTTCAAAGAGGAAGAGTTGAATGGGATTATTTAACGAGAAGATTTAACTCCTATTGCAACACGAAAGATGTTTATCGTTATCGAACCTATGAAGGTTTTATGAATAGAAAAGACATGTCTAAACCTGCTTTCCTTTATTCATCGAGCGATGAAGAGGCAATCCACTATTACCAAAATTACCTTTTACCTTCTATCGAAGAGAAAAATCAATTGATTGATCTCATCGATTTTGATTTATTCTCAGACCAAGAAAAAACCCAACTCCTTCAAGAATTGGGTCTTACGTCTTATGAAGCAGGAATGTTTATTTCGAAGAAATTTCTTCCACTTTCGACGCTTACGGAAGAACTTTTTTCCCTTTCTTTGCTCTGACGAATTGATCGAAGGCTAAACCATCTTCGAAATTCTTAAATTTAGCGTAATAGTATTCATCCCCCATAGCGCTCGCGATGTGCTTCGGGTAACGGCCACTCATGCAGAGATTGTTCTTAAATTTTTCTTTGATTTCGTCGATGGTATGAACGTAATCATAGACATCTAACCGACTGACCGCGAAAGCGTAGAACTTTTCTTTATTCATGTCTTGCCGGTTTTCATCGTACTTCACCACATCCGCGTAAATCTGATAACAACTCACACTATTAGCAAAGTCAATTAAGTCAGGAGTGTAGCCTCCCGCTGGACGCATATTGCATTCTAAGGCCACCACGTCACCTTTTTTCCCTAAACCTGGGTGATCCTTGGTTAAAAGGAAGAACTCGATATGGAAAAATCTCTTTTTAATCCCGAAACTTTTAACGACTCGTTGCCCGATTTCTTTAAAAGCTTCTTTATCCATATCGATGAAGGGTAAATCAAAGGGATTAGTGTAGTAATATTCGTCTAAAGCGTCATTCACAATGTCCGCGACAGGAGTCGGGAAATGGTCGGTAGTCATAAAGACGACGTCACTATGGGAGTTACAGATACCATCGAAACTAACGATGGTGCCTTCCACAAATTCTTCCATGATGTAGGTTTCCGGAAGGTCTTTTTCTAAGAAATGTTTTACTTCGTCTTCATTGCTGAGTTTAAAGGAATCGGTCGCTCCGACCCCAACATTAGGTTTTACGAAGACAGGATAATTAACTTCTTTCGCGAAGGCTAAAGCTTTCTCTAAGTCTTTCGGTCCATCGACTAAGGTGTAACGCATGACTTTCGCTCCGGCATTGATAAAGCACTCCTTCATCGCGCTCTTAGCCTTAATCTTTTCCATATCTTCCGGATAGAAACCGGTAGTGACATTGAAGGCTTTTCTTAAGACGCTATCGTTATAAAGCCACCATTCGTTATCGCTTTCGATGTAGTCAATTTTCCCGTATTTATCTTGGAAATATTGGCAGGCTTTCTTTAAATCTTCGATGTTGGAAAGATCTTTAACAAAGTAATATTCAGTTAAAGCATGAAGTAAACGCGGATGGACATCATATAAAGGGCTGTCCCCAATGCCGAGGACAGTGATTCCATGATCTTTGAGGGCTTCCGCCCATTTATAGTAACGGACCGGGAAGTTCGGTGAGATAAAGACGAAATTCATAGTAACTCCTATTTCCGCGTCAATTATAAAAGCAAAAACTAAGTCTTAAAACTTTTAGTTTTAATTTTTTTACAAGTGAAAATGGTTTAGAAGTTAAATCAAAGATAAGGAATCTTTATTCATCGCCCATGACATCGAGGAAAATGGTCAAAACGTTGTCCTTCAAAACAAAAGCGTCGCCCCCGGTATAATTTAAAACTGTATCTTCGCCATGTACCCGAATTAACCGCACGGTCCCCTTCTTTTTTAAGAGACCGATGATCGGAGTATAGCCCGGCAAGATGCCTAAAGGACCCCGTTCCGAAGTAAGGAAGATACTCTGGATATCGTTATAGATGGTGTCCCCATTAGGAGAGGATATTTTAACGGTATAAAGTTGGTTCACTTGGCTTTCCTTTTATCGAGGTCATCGATGCTTCCTAAGTAAAGGAAGTCGGTTTCCGGGACCTCATCATATTTCCCGCTTAAGATTTCTTTAAAGGACCGGATGGTATCTTTTAAAGGCACATAAACACCCTTGTAGCCGCTATAAGCTTCGGCGACATGGAAGGGTTGGCTTAAGAAGTTACGGATTCTTCTCGCTCTCGCGACTAAAGCTTTATCTTCGTCACTCAATTCATCGAGACCGAGAATCGCGATGATATCTTGAAGTTCTTTGTATCTTTGAAGAATCTTTTGCACATCTCTAGCGACTTGGTAATGTTCTTCCCCGACGACCGCAGGATCCAAGGCTGTCGAAGTACTTTCAAGTGGATCAACCGCCGGATAGATCCCTAAAGCGGCCGTATTTCTATCGAGTAAGGTTTGGGCATCTAAGTGGCTGAAAGTTGTCGCTGGAGCGGGATCAGTAAAGTCATCCGCCGGGACGTAAATGGCTTGAATGGAAGTGATAGAACCATTCTTAGTCGAAGTGATTCTTTCTTGCAGTTCACCCATTTCGCTCGCGAGAGTGGGTTGATAACCAACCGCGGAGGGAAGCCGTCCTAATAGAGCGGAAACTTCGCTACCAGCTTGGGTGAACCGATAGATATTATCGATAAAAAGAAGAACATCTTGATGGAGTTCATCCCGGAAATATTCCGCCATGGTGAGGCCCGTTAACGGGGCCCGCATTCTGGCGCCCGGCGGTTCATTCATTTGCCCGAACACTAAAGCGGTATTCTTTAAGACGCCGCTATTTCGCATTTCAACGTAGAGGTCGTTACCTTCCCGGCTCCGTTCCCCGACGCCGCTAAAGACACTTAAGCCGTGGTGTTCACTAGCGATGTTACTGATAAGTTCTTGAATTAAAACGGTTTTCCCAACGCCGGCCCCACCGAAGAGCCCGACCTTACCACCCTTGGTATAAGGGCAAAGAAGGTCAATAACTTTAATCCCGGTTTCAAGGATTTCAGTACCGACATTTTGATCACTGAAAGACGGAGCAGGCCGATGGATAGACCATCTCTTCGCATTTTCTAAAGGCGGAAGTTCATCGATTGGATTCCCAAGGACATCGAACATTCTCCCTAAGGTTTCTTCGCCGACCGGGACTTCAATCGGTTTTTCAGTATCGATGACTTTGAAACCCCGTTCGATGCCATCTGTCGCTCCCATTGCGACGGTTCTAACCATCCCGTCACCTAAGTGTTGCATGACTTCGACGGTCAAGGTTTTATCATTTCCGAGATCAACTTTTAAAGCGGTAAGTAAAGCTGGTAAATGGCCGTAAGGAAACATGACGTCGACGACCGGGCCGATGGCTTCCACCACTTTTCCAATCAATTCTTCTTTCATAAGTTTTCCTCCTACATCGCCATCCGGCTCGCGGTGATTTCCGTAATTTCTTCGGTAATCTTCTCTTGCCGTTGCTTGTTGTATTTAATGGTTAATTCATTCGTTAATTCATCGACGTTCTTATTCGCCTCTTCCATCGCATTTCTTCTCGCGGTGTGTTCGCTGAGTTCGCTATCTTTAAAGAGGTGTTGAATCTCCCCGACTAAGTAACTCTCCCATAAACGGTCGATAATTTCTTCGGCTGGGTTATCGAGTAAGGGCGGACAAGCCTCTTCGTTTTCCCACTTCTTTCGTTCGATGTAAAATGGCAATATCCTATACAAAACCGGCACGGATTTTAAGGAATTGATAAAATGAGTCCCGACGATAAAGACATTGCGGATTTTTTTGTTTTTAAACAATTTGAGCAGGGTTTTGCTGAGTTTTTCAAAATTTTGAAGGCTGGAATCGTAGGAAATATCTTTGGTGTTAAAGACTTCTGCCGCACTCTTCTCGCGGAGGGTTTTCTCAATCTTTTTCCCAATAACGAGGATCTTGTCTTCCGGTTCAATCGTGCTTAAGGCTAAGCGGATAACATCTTGGTTATAGCTTCCACATAACCCTAAGTCGCTTCCTAAGACGATATAGAGGGAAGGTAAATCTTTCGGTCCTTCTTTTAAGTAAAAGTTATCTTCAATCTTACCGAAATAAAAGAGGTCGCTTAAGAGGTAACCGAGCGATTCGAAATAGGACTGTGAACGTTCAACTTCCCTTTTTAAGCGTTGGCTTTTAACGGTCGAGAGGAGTTCCATGGATTTAGTGATTTTCCCGGTTCCCTCTACCGCGTGGAGCCTTCTTTTTATCTGCGTAAGATTGTTGGCCATCAAGGTTTCCTCTTTAAGTAATCAGTGATGATATCGACCAATTTTTCGGAGTTTTCATCCGTTAAATCATGAGTCTTATCAATCTCATCTAATAAGTCTTGATGTCCAGCGTGGAGATAGACTTTGATATCGGTTAGGAGTTGACTGACGTCTTTTTTATCGATGTCATCAAAGAAACCCTTTTGCACGATGAAAATATCTAAGATTTCATCGATTTCTTTTAAAGGTTTATAGTTCCATTGTTTTAAAGCTTCCATCACCACTTCCCCGTGGTGGAGAATCTTTCTCGTCGATTCATCGAGGTCACTTCCAAATTGGGCGAAACTTAAGTTTTCCCGGTAGTTAGCGAGGGAAATCTTTAAGCCCTTCGACACCTTCTTCATCGCGTTATGTTGAGCGGAACTTCCGACCCGGGAAACGCTGAAACCACTATCGACCGCCGGTCTTTGCCCAGAGGTAAAGTAATCGGTGATTAAGAAGATTTGGCCGTCCGTAATGGAAATGACATTTGTCGGAATGTAAGCGGAAATATCACCGGCTTGGGTTTCGATGATCGGGAGAGCGGTAATCGAGCCACCGCCGTATTCTTTACTGAGTTTACAGGCCCGTTCAAGGAGTCTGGAATGGAGGTAGAAAATATCACCAGGATAGGCTTCCCGTCCTGGAGAACGTCTTAAAAGAAGCGACAAGGCCCGGTAGCTCACCGCGTGTTTACTTAAGTCATCGAAAACGATGAGGACGTCTTGCCCTTGCTCCATCCACTCTTCCGCTATTGCCATCCCGGCGTAGGGGGCGATATAGAGTTCCGGAGCGCTATCGCTGGCACTAGCATTCACAACCACCGTGTACTTTAAAGCGCCGGCTTGTTTGAGTTTATAAGTCAAGGTAGCGACGGAAGAGTTCTTCTGACCAATCGCGACATAGATACATTTAACATTTTGATCTTTTTGATTGATGATGGTGTCGATAGCGATGCTGGTTTTCCCAGTTTGCCGGTCCCCGATGATGAGTTCCCGTTGTCCCCGACCGATTGGAATCATCGTGTCGATAGCTTTGATACCAGTTAAGAGCGGTTCATTGACACTTTCCCGTTTCATGACCCCGGGAGCGATTCTTTCAATCGGTCTCGTTTTTTCGTACGTTAAAGGTCCCACATCATCGATTGGGATACCTAAAGCGTTAACCACCCGCCCTAAAAGGCCATCCCCGACCGGGACTTCCACCACCCGACCGGTGGATTTAACAGTGTCACCTTCTTTAACGAGTTCTTCCCCGTTAAGGACGACCGCGCTCACGGTATCGAGGTTAAGGTTCATTACCATCCCGAGGATATCATGCGGGAAGAGTAAAAGCTCACCTAACATCGCTTGTTTTAAGCCGTAGATTGTCGCGATACCGTCGCCGTAGCTGATGACAGTTCCAACTTTATTGACCGCCATTTCGCCTTTAAAGGAGGCGATTTGACTTTTGATCAACGCGCTGATTTCTTCCGGTGTCATGTTTTTATTCATAATCGTTCTCCTTTAAAAGGGCCTTCCTCAGTTCGTTAAGTTTCTCAAGCAAGGTATCATCATAGACTTGGTCATCGATGAAGATTTTCACCCCAGCTAAAAGGGAACTGTCGACGATATTTTGGAAGCTGACTTTCTTTTTAAGTTTTTGGCTAAATAAGGTTTCAAATTTCTTAATCTGAACATCTTTTAAGGGTCTCGCCGAATAGATGATCCCTAAGAGTAAGCCGAATTCATCGCTATAGAGTTTCTTATAAGCCTCTAAGATTTCTTCATAACGATTGATGAAATGCCGTTTGACCGCTAAAGAAAGGAAGGGAAAAAGATAAGTTAAAGAATAGTTATCCGTCAAAGTTTTTAAGACTTCCAGTTTCTTTTCCACTGGAATCTCATAGCTTTCGAGGAAGGTTAATAAATCTTCCCCTCTTTTTAGCGAGGGGGCTAAAGATTGAAGAGCCTCTAAGTACGGGGTTTTTTCTTCCTTGCTTAAAAGAAGATAAAGCCCCTTAGCTAAAGTTAAATCTTCACTTGTCGGATTCATCTTTCTTCTCCTTTAAAGATTTGAGAATGTCTTTTTGAAGTTTCTCATCATCTTTTTCTGTCACCTCTCTCTGCAAGAGTTTAGCGCTGGCTTGCATGGCGACATCGACAATTTCCTTGTTGAGCGAGGCTTTCGCTTTCTGCTTTTCTCGTTCAACTTCTTCTAACATCTCCGCTTTCATAGCAGCGACTTCTTGCTTGGAACTTTCGATGCTGTCTTGCTTTAATTTTTCACCAGTCTTCCTCGCTTCATCGACGATGACGTAGGCTTTCTTTTCGGCGTCATGGACGATGTGGCGGGTTTCCTTTTCTCTTTTTTCCATCGTGGCCTTGGCTTTTTCGCTATCTTCGATGTTTCCTTTGACGTAGTCTTTTCTAGCTTTTAAATAACGTTTAACAGGTTTATACGCTACAAAATAAAGGATGACAAAAGTCACGATCAAAGCGAGAAGATTGATAATAAAACTCCAAAAGTTCGGAATCAGTTTATTAAGAAAATCTTCCGGGGTAAAAGGGTCCGATAACAATAAGAGAAAAGGCATAAGCTTACGCTCTGGCTCCTAAGATGAAGATGATGAGAATCGCCACGATTAAGCAGTAAATAGCGGTACTTTCATCGAGGGCGACCCCGATGATCATCGTGCTTTGAAGTTTCCCGTGCATCTCCGGATTTCTGACCATCCCATCGATAGCGTGGCTGATGATCCAAGCTTCCCCGATGGAGCTTAAGCACCCGAAGGCTACTGCGATGGCCGCCGCAATGGCGATTAAACCTAAGTTGATATCCATAAGTTTTTCCTCCCGATATCAAATTTTATCCTATCTCCGTTCTCAGTTCGAGTTGCTTAGCTTGCTCCACTTCTTCTTCGGAAGGCATTTCTTGAGCGATCCAAAGAGCAGAAAGCGAAGCGAAGACTAAAGTCTGAACCGCGGAGCTGAATAAACTAAAGTAAAGATTGAGGACGCCGGCGAAGATGGGGCTTAACCAGATCGACGTCCAAGCGTAATTGTGGGAAACGTCCCACGAGGGCCAATAATTAGCGTACGCCATATCGGCGAGGCCAAAGAGATTGAAAATAGCATCGGTTGCTCCTCCGAGCGCCCACTGAACGAGCCCGATGATGATACTCCCAGCTAAACAGTTCCCAAATAACCGCATGGAGGTGGAAATAATCGGGCTCCACATCGTGATTAGGTTAACTGGTAAGAAAATGGCAAACGGTTCCACATAGCGGTGGAAATAGTGAAGATGTTGATAACGTAACGCTGTCACTTGAATCATCACAAACATGACGATCGATAAAGATAACGGAGCGGCTAACCAGTCGATAACTGAGGGAATCCCGAACAAAGAAATGTTAAACGCGAGAAAAAGATAAGCGAAAAGGGTGAAGAAGTAGCCCGCCCAAGCGTCTTTGGTTGGACCCATCTTATCTTTGGTGAATTTATCGATGAAATCGTAATAGATTTCGACTAAAAGCATGAAACCTTTCGGCTCTTGGAGATACTTTTTCTTCTTTAATCCGTAGGTCGCTTTGATTCCGATGATGACACCGAGAATGATTAAAACAATCATCACGATGAGGGATGTATAAAGAGGAGCGTCGATATTCCAATCAAAGAAATGGGCGATCTTATAGTTAAAATCAACCGTTTCTTCCAGATTATTCGCTAAAAGAAGAGCCTCATTCATGCTGCTCACCTTCTTTTTCCTTTACCGGAACATTTTTGATTTTTCTCGCTTCCACTAAATGGAAGAAAAACATCAGGAAAAACGAAGGAAGGAGAGACGCGGCTGCCGTCCAGAAATTAAACCCGGTGAAATTATTGAGCCATTCGGGTTTAAAGGTCGATAAAGCAGCTAAGACCAGGACGACAATATAAAGTAAGAATCTTAAGAAAAAGGAAAGGATGGCCCCACCCATCATTTTGCCGCTACTACCGGACGTGTTGAGTAAGACTTTCGCCATAAAGATGATGCTCCAACAAGCAAAAACGCTGACGACGGAACCTAAGAGCCAGCCTAAGGGATACGCTCCTAAAGGGTAACCGCTTTCGGCGTGGAAAAAGAAGAGAGGAAGCTGGATAAGAAAACCAAAAACCGCGATGACGATGGTCCAGAATAAAGTCCGCCCATTGACGTCGAGTTTGATGTACTTTTCCACTACCTTTTTCATAATCTAAATATTAGCGGTTTATTATATAATGTCTCGCTTTTTCTTCAATAAAAATCGCCATAATCGTTCGTTATCGATCGATTACTTCTACTTGTAGGTTTTTTAGCTCGTTAACAGCGACCTCTTCGATATAATCGCTTAAGGTCTTACAACCCTTTAAATCCACCACGATGTGAGCGTTCGGAAGGGCGCTTTTACACATCACCGCGTTACTTAAAACGCAGATAGCTAAATCGAGCCCCACGATGGTAATTTCATCGTAATTTTGGTCTTTTAAGAGTTCTGCTAAAGTGAGCGAGGGAAAGGTATTTTTCTCAATAACCTCGTAATTCTTGGATATTTTTTCTAATTCTCCATAAAACTCCCAGCCCTTAGTGCCTTTGATACAGTGCTTGATAGGGAGGTGTTTTCCTTCTTCCGTCGAAAGGTAATTTTCTTCATGGGTATCCCGGGTAAAGATGATGTCATCCCCCTCTTTTTGGTATTCTTCAATCAAGTTAAGAATATGGGGGTAACATTTTTCACTATCTTTGGTAGCGAGGGCCATATCGACGAAGTCATTTTGGTAGTCGACAATCAACAATAATTTTTTCATAACAATAATATTGTAGAAAGAAAAGAAAAATAATGAAACGAAAAAGGCACTTCACATATAATGATGTAAGCGCTTGCATAGATTAAGCGTTCCCTCTATCATAAAGTGCTTAGCAAGGAGCTATTATGTCATTCAAAGTAACTTATAACGGAAAAACAGAAACCTTCGATAAGAAGGTCAAGGTCATCGACTTATTGACCGATGAACAAAGAAAAGAAAGAAAAATTATCTCCAGCCGGGTGAATAACCTCATTAGAGAATTAACGTATGAAATCTATTATGATGCGGAAGTCGAATTCTTAACCTTAGAAGACCATGAAGCGATGAAGATTTATGAGGCGTCACTTCGCTATATTGTCGCGATGGCGTTCCGCCGGTGTTATCCGGACCTCCACATCCGCTTTGCCTATAACCAAAGCCGCTGCATCTCCATCCACTTATTGGACCCGAAAGTCGTCAGTAACACCGCAATGTTAATTAAAATCAATCACGAAATCGAACACATCGTGAAATCTGACTTCCCTTTAAAACGGATGGTTGTGCCCAACGAAGAAGCTAAAAAGATTTATGAAGAACGGGGTTTCGATGATAAACTCGCGATTCTTCCTTTTAGACCTGAAAAAACCGTCCACTTCTACGAATGCGACGGCTATTTGGACTACATGTATTCCCACTTAGTTCCTTCCACCGGTTATATCACCGATTATAAACTCCGTCTTTACTCACCGGGTTTCCTCCTTCAATATCCCAGAAGCGAAACCAACGGGAGAATCCCACCCTTTGAAGAAGCGCCGACCTTTAGCCGGACTTTAAAAGAAGCTCATGACTGGGCGAAGATTGTCGGGATGGATACCGTCGCGAAAATCAATCAAAAGATTCAAACGACCCCTGACGTCGAATTCATCAACATCTGTGAAGCCCGCCATAACCGGATGCTCGCAGAACTCGGCCAATTAATTGAAGACGATATCGAAGATATCCGCCTGATCTGTGTCGCCGGTCCTTCTTCTTCTGGTAAGACGACTTTTGCTAACCGCTTAAGAATTGAGCTTCTTTCAAGAGGTATCAGCCCCATCCGGATTTCGATCGATGATTACTATAAACCGAAACACTTGGTTCCCGTCGATGAAGATGGGGAACCGGATTTAGAATCCCTCGGGGCCTTAGACGTTGAACTCTTTAACGAAAACATGTTCGACTTAATCAATGGTAACGAAGTGCAACTTCCGAAGTTTGATTTTAAACTTGGAAAGAGAGTCCCAGGAAGAATCGTTAAACTCTCCACTCATCAACCGATCATCATCGAAGGCATTCACGCGTTAAACGATAAACTCACCACCTCTATTCCGAAGAGCAATAAATTTAAAATCTTTATTTCTCCCCAAATGCAGATCAATCTCGATGACCATAACCCGGTCAGCTTGACGGATTTACGGCTGTTAAGAAGAATCGTCCGTGACCAAAAGTTTAGAAAAGCTCCGGTCGAAGAAACTTTAGGGATGTGGCCAAAGGTCCGAGCGGGTGAATTTAAATGGATTTATTCCACTCAAGAAGGAGCGGACTATATCTTTAACTCCTACCTGCCTTATGAACTTCCGTTGATGAAAAAATACGCGGAACCACTGCTCAGAACCATCACCAAAGAAAGCCCCTATTTCGGGGTGGCAGAACGATTGTTGAGAATGCTTAAATTCTTCTTACCCTTCAGCGATAACTGGGTCCCCTCTAACTCCTTGATGAGAGAATTCATCGGGGGCAGCTGCTACGCTGACGTATGAGGATCTTTGATTTGATCGGTCTTCTTGTTGAGATTGGTGAATTCTTTTCTCGTTAAATCGTAACAAGCTAAGAGTTCCCCGTAATACATCTTCCGCATCGCGAGGTACCTCTTAGCTTCCATCTTATCGACATTGTTAAAATATAAAGATGAGAAAATCTTTTCCAAGCGGAAGAAAGATTCATAGAGATTGAGTAATGTAATCAGATAGAAATAGTTCTTTCTCGAATAAATAAGTAAGGGAGAACTATGAGCGATTTCGGAACTCATCTCATAGACGCGGCTATACTCCTTGAGGTTAGCCGCTTTTTCAACCCCGTCCCTAAAATTAAGTCTTAAGTCTTCCGGTTTTTGATCATCGGGGATGGCTAAAAGCCAGCCATATTCAATGAAGCGTTTCATGTCTTTACTCTTAAGGTCATGTTCTTTCATTTCCCGCTTGATATCGACGAAAATATTGTCGGTTTCTTCTTTGCTCGGTATCGCTCCCCGGAACGCGAGAGCGTACTTTAAGTGTACTAAATACCGGTCCATCACCGGTTTTCCATATTTCACTAAGACTTGCACGATACATTCATTTTCATGCATCGTTCGCCAGGTGGAAAAAGCTTCCGTTTCAAAGCCTTCCGTTAAAAGGAGGGTGATGCACTTCGCCATCGAGAAGCCCTTCTGCATAATATCGGTGATCAAGGTTTTATCGGGATTGGATTTCGCTACCCGTTGGAGAACCCCTAAGATAAAGTTCAAAAATAAAGTAATCGTGGAAACAACCGGTAAATAGCGGGACGCAAAAGAACCGTTCTTAAAGGCTAAGTGTTCATTAGTGTAGTATTTATCGAGAGCGACACTAGCGGTTAAATTAAGATAGTCTTCTTTCTTAATTAAATCCTCTTCCTTCATCTCCGGATGAGCAGCTAAATAGAACACGTGTTCATTAGCGATATACAAGGTCAAGCTGATGTAGTTTAAAGAAAAACGACCGAAGATTTTAAAGTTCTCTTCCAGTGATGCACTGGCTTCCACTGCTTTTTGGTAACACGCGAAAATAAAATCAAAGGGCACCTTCCCTTGAAGATTTAAATACTTAATGATTAACTCAAAATTCTCTTTTGTAATCTGGGTTTTATTCATACTACATTACAAGTTTATCGCGATTCTCCAAAATAGAAAGTAGGTAAAGTTTAGGTTTCATCCCAAAAACTCGTTCGATGTATGAACCATAAGCTTTAACTTGCTTGTTGTAAGATTCATCATCAATGTTTCTCGTCTTATAATCAATAACCAAGATTTCATCGGGCTTAACTATCAATAAGTCAATGATGCCATCAAGATTATTTTCTTCATCAAAGAACTCGTATTCTTTGAAGATTTCGGCCTTTTCTAAGTTATCAAAAAGATGGTTATGGAGAACTCTTTCAATTACTTTTCGATCTTTATCATCTTTGATAAAAGAACAATCTTTCGTTTTTAAATCGGTAAGTTCCAAATAACGATGGAGTTTATTTCCCCGTTTTAAGGCTTCATAGTTGATGTCCGTGATGAGAGATTTACTCGCTCGTTCTTTAGTTAAGGGTTTAGAAGATGGATATTCAAAGGCCTTAAAAGTAAAAGGTGGTAATTCTTTCATCTGACCATATTCACTATTACCACGACCAAAGGAGTTATTATCTTTTAAGAGATTATCATCAACATTAACCCTCTTGTATACAGGAATGTCGTAACCATACTTTAAGAAGTCATTGAAGGTTCTAGGATTAACAAAATAAAATTTAGTACTAGATTTTCCAGTATTTTTATCAACTTTTTCAGTGGGTTGAATAAGATACGACTTTCCAGCATATGAAATGAAAGACAATGCTTTGTCATCTTCCTTTTTAATGAGAATTATCTCGCTTTGGGCTCTGGTCAAGGCGACATAGAAAAGACGCATTTTTTCGCTGAGAGACTTTTTTAATCTTTCTTTTTTAATAAGATCGGCAAAAAAGAAGCCTTTTTGGCTGAAATCCTTAATGGGAACAACACCCATATTCTTATCGACAAGGAAGTCGGTACTTTTTTCATTAGCATTTCCTACGGTGTTAAGATCCGGAACATAAACAATGCGGTTTTGAAGCCCTTTACTAGCATGGATAGTCATTAAATGAACAGCATTAATACCGGTATTAACATGGACCGAATCTTCTTTTTCTTCGCTATCCCCGAGCATCGCAAAGTGCTCCACGTAATCTTTAAAGCTTCGACCCATTTCAGAGAAGGTTGTTGCTGTATCTAGAAGTTTTTGAATATAAGCAAAATTTTCTTTAACGTTATTTAAGCGATAAAGCTTTTCTTCAATTGGAAGGGTGGCAAGAATTAAATCCATCATCTCACGGGGAGTTAATCTATCTTTCTTTTTAGTCAATTCTCGGATAGTGGTAAAGACTTCATTCTTCTTAAAACCATCATTCGTGTCTTTAAGTAAGTGATAAATTTTTTCGTCCGAGTAACTATAAAGATAGCTACGAAGCACGCCAGCTAAATGCAACTTTAAAGCATCAACATCCTTCTCATCATCATTGATAAGATTGATGATATTGGTGATCGTTAAAAAGATTAGGTTATCCCGGATGACAGTTTTTTCCGTTGCTTCGATGGGAATTTGATAATCATTAAAGACTTTTCGATAGATATTAAAGTGACTTTTCCGTCGAATTAAAATCAAAAAATCTCCGTAATCCAAGGGTCTTTTTTCTAAATTTGAGTGTTTAGGGTCCGTATTTTCATTTTTCATTCTCTTAAGAATGTCTTGGGCGATAAGCTTGGCTTCCACCATTTGTTTATCGTTTTCCGAAATCTTATTAGCTGTATAGTAAACGATACTTTGAATACCAGGTTTATTAGCATCTTTAATCCGTTTCTCGTTGCCCCACTCTAACTCTTCTTTATCGCGGTAGCTGACTTCCCCAAGTTCTTCAGTCATTAAGTCTTGGAAAAGCTTATTGATGTCATTAATAACAGCATCCGCACTTCTAAAGTTCTTTTTCAGCCGGATTACATGTCCTTTACTGCTATCTTTTTCATACATTCTTTCTTTATTTAAGAAAGGTTCGGGATAGGCATACCGCCAGGCATAGATTGACTGTTTAACATCACCGACCATGAACATATTGCCACTGGTTAAGGTATTTAAGAAACTTTCTTGAAGATCAGACGTATCCTGATATTCATCGACCATAATGTATTGGTAATGTTTCTTAACTTCGGCAAGTACATTGGAGTCTTTGACTAATAAATTGGCAAAATAGGCGATATCACCGAAAGAATATAAGCCCACTTCTTTTTTCTTGGCTTGATAAAGATCATAAATTCTTTCGCTTAAATCGAAGATATAAGTTAAGACAGGAGACAACCTGTTATATAGCTTTTGCGTTATTTCTAAAGAAGCATAGGGAGAGTCGGCAAGAAGATTTTTGACGGCCTCTTTAATAGCTTTAAATATTTTAATTTGTTCTTCGTCTTTTGATTTACACTGCTTGCCCGGACGAGTTCCTCCCTCCACTCGAATTTTTTTGCATGCCGCAATATATTCTTTAATCGTTTCAAAATCCGTTCCATCAAGATAGGCTTTTGCCAAATCTTTGTAATCCTGAATTTGGTCTTCTAAATCTTTTTCATAAGTATTCAAAAAACTTTTGGCGAAATCAAAAGTAGATTTATCCCTTAACTCGCGGAGAAGACCTTTAGGATCACTATTTCTTTCCATTTCTTCAATGATGGAAACTAATAAGCCCTTAAGGGGGTTAGCGTTTTTAATGCAGTAGGCCTCAATGAAGAAATGAAGTTGAGGGTTCTTTTTGATAACTTCTTCTTCAATCACATCATCGATGATTTGCTTTAACATCGATTCGAGAATCTTATCGTCCCCAATATCGAGTTTGGTAGGTAAATTTAACGTGTAGCCATAAGTTAAAACGATTTTTCTTGCGAAAGCATCGAAGGTTGTAATATCCGCGTTTTCTGCCTTTTCAGCATTTTCGAAATCATTGTTCTCGGCGAATTTTGCTTTGATTCGGCTCTTCATTTCGGCCGCGGCGTCTTTAGTGAAAGTGAGAATTAAAAGGTTTTTTAAATCGACAGCTAAGCTTGGGTCACAAACGTTGCTTCCTAAAGTTGAAATACCTTTTACAAGATAATAAACACGTTCCGAAAGAACAGCGGTTTTCCCGCTTCCGGCACCCGCACTGACGAGGAAGTTACCCTTCTTCGACAAGATAGCTTGTTCTTGATCTTTAGTCCATGCCATCGTCTTCTTCCTCCGCGTTTATTTCATCACTATCGACAATATTCGGGTCACTGGTAATTTGTTTCGTTTTATAGCAAATGCCGTTATAAGGACAATATTTACAGGCTTCTTTATTATCTGGTTTAATTGGGAAATCGCCAGCATTTCTCTTTTTAGAAGCATCTCGAACAAAACCTTCGGCTTTAAGAGCAATATTTTTTAGAAAGTCTGAATTTCTAGCGTTTGAATTAGCATAAAAACCCTTTTTCGAATAACGGGATTTTTTAACAATATCAAGCTTATTAGTTAACTGATCAAAAGCTAATAAGTCATTAAGGAAAGGACCAGAAAGCATCGAACTATCTTTCTGCAGTGCAATCGTTTCATCTACATCTAATAAACCTTTCACCGCTTTGATGGAGGCAATATACGCCCCTTGAAAAGTAAGGTTTTCAAATGTTTCGTCCTTTTCACTCAGAAAATAATAGAGAGGCAATTGCAAGGAGCGTCCTTTTTCAAGTTCTTTATATGAAAACCCGGCATCACCGGTTTTAAAGTCTAGGATGGAATAATATCTACCATAAGTAATAACAAGGTCAACTCTTCCGCCTAAAGAGAGTTTTTCATCAAACTCATAGGCAAAATCACGTTCATGGTCAAAATGAGAATTTGCGATGGCTTTGAAGGCTTCACGATATTTATCAAAACTAATCTTTAAATGTTGAAATTCATTTTCAATTAACGCTTCTTCTAATTTGGTTAATGGTGGTTTTTGGCTTTCGTTATTTTTAATCGCTCTTGCTTTTAAGGTTTCAAAGTCTTCTGTTCCCTCTACTCCTTCAAAAATTTCATGAGCGAGTGTTCCATAATACGTATGCATCGTGTCTTCATAGGTAGATAGACTCAAAATATAGGAACAGTAATATTGGAAGGGGCAAGCATAATATTTATCCAGCGAACTATAAGAAAACTTAACCGGTTGGTTTTGGTAACCTGCATTAAAGGATTGGTAAACAGGTAAATAATCGGTGTTTTCAGGGAAACGATCACCCTTAAACCTAATGTAGTCATCATTAGCGGTCCCGTAGTTATGTTTATCGTCCAAGGCTGCTCGATGAAAATAATTATCGTGAGATTGGCTGAGATTAGTGTCATCCATCGATGCCTGCTTAAGGTCTTTCTTACTAGTCCCAAAGTACGTGGAAGGTTCGGTCTTCTTGCCTCCCACCGAGTTTGAAAAAGAAATAAAAAGATGATTGTTCTTGATGAATAAACGTTCTCTTTCCTTTTGCTCCCGTTCTTTCCAAATATTATCCATATAGCCGAGAGCGATTAGATCCTCATCTTCTAAAAAGAGTTCGGCAGAATGACCTTTAGGGAAGGACGAAAGGTTGAAATTTAAGAAATAGCCATCTTTACCCTGATATTCATTCGGGGAAGATAGAAGCTCCAATTCCGTTTCATAATGAATAACAGGTTTACTTATATTCTTAACTGCTTGATCTAAAAGCGATAATTCTTGTTCTTTATTTTCAAAAATCCCTTTAAATCTCAAATATAAAGATTGAATTTTCGATATTTCATCAGCGGAATACCCTTCTTTTATTAGAACATCAAAAGGATTTTCTTCTGTTAAAAATAAGGCTCTAAATCTCTTGTAGGTTCCACTTCCAAATAGGGAGATGGGCGAAGGGACAGCAATTGGTAAATTACCAAAATCTTTAGCTAAAAATTTTAAGGAAGGGTAATAATTATCATCCGCCCCATAGATAAAACATTTCTTAAGATAGTCTTTATCCTCTGATGCTTTCCTCGCAATTTCATTGAGGATATAACGGCATTCATCGCCGGGTTCATCAAAGACATAAATCGTAGGTTTAAAGTCATCCTCTACCGGTTGTTCAAGGTAAACATGCGGTTCGTTTGTAATTCCATGCTTTTTAAGGAACCCTTTGATCGGAGTCGCATCAAAATAACCAGCGATAACAATAGAACGACTATATTCTTCGAGGAGATTATCTTTGATATCCAAAAGATGTTCTTTTAAGAATTCTTCTTGCCAGGTTTTTAACTTATCAAATTTCGCTTTAGTTGTTTCTTTAAGGTGGGGGCTTTTAATGGCCTTGACGTACGCGAGAGCTAAGTTATAATCTTCCCCTTTTTTAAGGATTTCTCTCAGCACCCGGTCATCAGCTTGATAGAAAAAATCATCGATGACATCTTCAAAAGACTTTAAAGAAAAAGCGAGATGAGGATTTGTTCTCCTCATCGCTAAATAGCCTTTAAAGTTACTCCTCGGAGTGATAATTAAAGGATTTTTATACTGCTTGATGTCGTCGATTTTCACGAGGCAATTTTACAACGTAAAGGACTTTAATTAAATATCTTTTGTCTTAAACGCTCGGGTCGCTTTCACCGCGGTTTTCCAACCACGATATTTCTTTTCTCTCGTTTCTTTATCGAGTTTCGGGGTAAAGATATTTTCTTTCCGGCTCGCGATTAAGCTTTCAAGGTCATCGAAGAAGTGTGTATAGATGCTGGCGAGATAAGCCGCTCCGAGAGCGGTTGTTTCTTTTTCGGTTTGGACCCCGACTTTCACCCCTAAAATATCGCTTTGGAATTGCATCAAAAGATTATTTTGGCTCGCTCCCCCATCGGCTTTAAGAACCTTTAGTTTGAGCTTAGCTTCTTTTTTCATAATGTCGAAGACGTCACGACTTTGATAGGCGATGCTTTCGAGAGCCGCTCGGGTGATATGGTGGCGGCTGACGCCTCTTGTTAAACCAACAATCGCTCCCCTCGCTTCTTCATCCCAATAAGGTGTTCCAAGCCCGGTAAAACTCGGGACAAAGTAGATGCCGTTACTATCGCTCACCTTATTAGCGTGCATCTCGCTGTCACTGCTGCTTTTGATCCAGCCTAATTGGTCACGGACGTATTGAACGACCGCACCCCCGATAAAGACACTACCTTCTAAAGCGTAAGTTACTTGCCCATTAATTTTCCAAGCGACAGTCGAAAGTAAACCATGCTTACTATCCACCACTTTATCCCCGGTATTCATCAGCATAAAGCAACCGGTGCCGTAGGTGTTTTTGCTGTCCCCTTCTTTAAAGCAACCTTCCCCGAATAAAGCAGCTTGTTGGTCACCGGCTACCCCGGTGATGATGAGGTCATGGTTAAAGAAATCAGCGTGACCAAACATGTCAACATTTTCTTTGATTTCCGGAAGCATGGCTCTCGGAATATTGAAGAGTTTTAAAAGCTCATCATCCCAAGTGAGAGTGTGGATATTAAATAACAATGTTCTTGAAGCGTTCGTGATATCGGTGACGTGAGATTTTCCCTTCGTCATCCGGTAAATTAAGAAAGTTTCGACCGTTCCAAAAAGGAGTTCGCCGGCTTCCGCTCGGGCTTGGAAGGTCGGGTCTTGTTCTAAGATATAACGAATCTTACTAGCGCTAAAATAGGGGTCTAATCTAAGACCAGTTTTGGCTTTTAAGAAGTCCTCGTACTTTTCATAACGCTTAACGACTTCTAAAGAATCTCTTCCCTGCCACACGATAGCGGGAAAGACCGCTTTCCCCGTCGCTTTTTCAAAGACAATCGTGGTTTCTCTTTGAGTCGCGATCCCTAAACAAGCGATATCGGAAAACGAAACATTACTTCTAATCAATACATCATTGATGACATCGACCACCGAGATCCAGATTTCTTCCGGGTCTTGCCGGACAAAGCCCGGAGCAGGGAAAGTGCAATGTACTTCCCTTTGGGCCTTTTGAATGACCTTACCGGTTTTATCCACGAGTATCGCTCGCGTGGAGGTCGTTCCTTGGTCGATGCTCAAGATGTAAGATTTCATAAATGGCTCCGGCTCGCTAAAAGTTTTTCAATTTCTTCAGGTTCTTTCAAAATTTCTTTCGTTAAGACTTCACATCCGTCTTTGGTGATTAAAAGGTCATCTTCAATTCTAATCCCAATTCCGAGATCTTCAAAGTAGAGCCCCGGTTCGTCGCTGATTACCATCCCTTCTTCTAATGGAAGTTCTTTGTATTTTCTATCGACCGGTGAAAGATAAGGATCATGGGTATCAAGGCCAATCATGTGGCTGACGTTATGGAAATAGACATTGACGATATCTTTCTTATCTTTTAAGAAGCCTTTTTCGACGAGCCGTGTCGCTAAAAGCTCGATGGTCGCGTTCTGTAAGTCTTGAACTGTGATACCAGGCTTCGCTAAATTGATGACGAGTTTATTGGCTTCTAAAACGATTTCATAGAGCGAACGTTGAACGGAGGTAAATTTTCCATTAATCGGGAAGGTTCTCGACACATCCGCGCAGTAGTACCCGCTTCTCGCTCCTAAGTCCATCAGGAGTAAATCCCCATCTTTTAAGGTATCTAAGGGAGTAGGATAGTGAAGAACAGTTCCGTGCATGCCGCTCGCCATGATAGTGTGGAAAGATAAGCCATGATAATGGTTTAAATCGTTGATCGTGTGGAAGAAGATATCCGCCATTTCGTATTCTTTCGCCCCCGGAATCATCTTGTTAATAGTTGCTAAAATGCCAAGTTTCGTAATTTTGATAGCTTTTCTAAATTCTTCGATTTCGGCTGGGGATTTTCTGAGTCTCAGAGTCGTGACTAAGGGATAAGCATCTTTAATCTTGAGGGACGGATATTTTTCGTGGAGACTAGCGATTAAATCTTTAACCGAATATTCCGATTTAATCTTGATTTCCCGATCAAAGTCAAAGTAGACATTATCGAGAACATCATACGAAGCAATTTCCGGATTTAAACAGCTTTCCAGTCTCGCTTCAAAAGCGGTATTTTCTAAGACATTATTGATACCCGAGATATCGCTCGCTTCTTTCGGGGTTAACCGTTTCCCGTACCATTTTTCTTTGTTCTTATCGAAGGGGGAGATGAAGAGGAAGGTTTTTCTTTCCCCGTACGCGTTTACCATGAAGAGGACGCTATCTTCTTGCTCGATGCCGGTTAAATAGTAGAAGTTCCGGTTAACTTCAAAATCATAATCTTCATCCGCGCTTTTAACTTTACCAACGCCGGAGAAGAGAACTAAAAGACTATTGTCTTCCATCATCGAAAAGAGTTTTTCTCTTCGACTTTCGAATTCCTTTTTATTCATTTATTAAGCTCCTTTAAAATCATTTGGCTTTCTTTTTTTATCTCGATATTCAGGAGATAGTTTTTGATGAAAGCCTCTATAATGGTAACACTTCCGAGCAAGACAAGGTTTATCGACATACCAAAATTTTTATTGAGGACAGTGATACCTTCCCTTTCGATAATTTTCTCGATCTGGTTGTAGGTTTTGTAATCGATATCGAAGGTGATTTTTTCCCCTTCAATATAGACCCCATATTCCCCCTTCTTTAAGGCTAAAGATGCCGCGTCCCCGTACGTCCTTCTAAGGCGTGGGAGACCGAGCTTAATGCCGCCGTAAAAACGAATTACCGCTGCAAAAACCCCATAAACTTTTTCTTTTCTTAAAATATTGAGGATGGTGTAACCCCCGGAATTAGAGGGTTCTCCGTCTTGAGAAAAGCCCTCCTTTTCATCCAACACATAAGCATAGCAAAGGTGGTCCGCTTTCGGGTATTTGGCCTCGAAATCTTTGATAAACTTATCCACTTCTTCTTCCTTAGACAAAGGAAAAACGTGGGTAAAGAATTCAGAGTTTTCAAGGCAGATATAAGAAGTAACAGGTTTTAAAAGGTACCGCTTAGGACAGCTCATAATTTAAGACGGATTTAAGAGTAGACCAACGGTTGGTTTCGTACTTCTGATTAAGGTCATACCAGACATCCCGGTGGTTATCTAATAACGGCATTCCGTTATAAGTCGAGCTTAAGAGGCTATCGAGATAGAGACTGTAGTAAAGAACAGTAGTGACTTCCACCGCATATTTACCATATCCATCGCCGATGAGACGGTCGAGGTCTCTTTGAAGAGTATCTAAATCGTCATTAGTGATGGTGATGATGCTCTTATTCGGCATTTTCTTAAGAGCCACATCGACTATCCGGTCAAGGTAACTCGCCATCCATTCCGCGTCAGTAACGGTCATCGCGTCTTTCATAAAGTCAACGAAAGACATCTTGCCGTGGATGTGTTCAGGATTACTACACTGCTCGATCATTTCTAAACGATTCTTAAAAGGAACGATCACGTGAGAAGGTAAGTTCGCCGTATACACCCCGCTGACTAAGTAGGTGTAGTTCCGGTTAAACATACTGGTGAGAAGGTTACCCGCGATTGCTTGGGCGATGGTTCCATCATAATAGAGGCCTGTCGCATTCGCGCTTACGTTATTCAAGAGTAAGTTATGAAGGTTCTGCATCGCATCAGGACTACTATTAAAGAAATCAAAGTAATATCTCGGCGAATATTCACCCTTAGTAATTTGATTTTGGGTCATCGAAAGGACACCTAAGGAATCGTTAACCAAGAACTGCCCAATATCCGCAAGGTTGTCAAATAAATGTTTCATTTCGCGGTAATAAACGTCATGCCCATCGGCCGGGACAGTTTCCTTTTGATAAACATCAGAGATACCGTTAAGAACATGTTCAATTGAGACATAATCATCACGTCTTAAGACATCACCCGAAACATTGAGATCAGCGTAGAAGGTTTTATCAAAATAATCCGCGAGATTAAGTTGAATCTGACGACTACTGCCGTAGCTCACACTTCCCGCTTGATTTAAGAGGTTATAAAGGAAGAGCGATTTAACTTGGAAAGTATTATCGGCCGCTTCGGTGATAACGTAAGAACCATTATCCCCTAACGCGTAATTTTCGCCTTCAAAGAAGCCGCCTTCATAGTTGATGAAATGGAGGAGGTTTCCAAGCCGGCTGGCTCCGGTTTCCGCGTTGCTAAACATTTCTTGGACTAAGTTTTCACTTAAGGCGGTGTAACTGTTAGTGCTATCGTCCCAGAGAACGTTGATGGCTAAAGTAATGGCTGGGATACCGCTATCTTGGTATTGTTGTTGGTTGAGTAAATAATTTGCCCCATTATGAGCTTGCCCATCGACAGTTAAAACAGTGTAATCATTGAACTTCAAGCTATTGTTCAGGAGCTTATCCGTTTCGTAGCCGACGGCTGGACTTACGATATCGAGAGCGTTAAATTTATAAAGCACATTAGAAAGAACCGTTGGGTTTAAAGTATTGAAGTTAATGGTGTCGAAATCTATCCCTTCCCCATATAAGTCTTGATTTAAAAGATAGCTGAAAATCCCTTCTTCCGGATTGAATAAGTTATGGATTTCATCGGTCCATTTACCCGCGTGCATCGAGGCTAATGTCCCGTCTGACATCCCTTTGATTCGGCTATGGAGGTTAAGCTGATAAGTAGCGGCTTCGTCGATGGAAGCGTTGTACGCTCTTTGAGCGAGACCAGTCTTGTCATAAAGCATGTACATGACTTGTTCAAAGACCGTCATATCGTCCGGTGCACCGAGCGAAGTGATGGTTGAGCTCGGATTTCTCGCTCCGGCCCCGTGGAAAACTTCACTTTCTAAAAGGCTATCGAAGAGGTTTTCAAAAACGCTTAAGTCATCGAGACTAATCGCCGTTCCAGTCGTGAAGTTACTGAAGAGAGTGCTGCTATCATAGATTAAATAAATGGCTCTACTTAAATTAGTGATTTCGCTAGCGGGATAGGCCGCTTCATAATCCGGATGGAGAGGATCCATATAATAAACGAAGAAAGAATTGGCTTGTTTTAAGTTGATGTCACTCGCTAAGAGGTCACTGTTATTAGCGATGGCGTCATCGATAATGTTCGGGAGCAAATCTTTCGTGAGTTCGCAATCATTGACCGCGCTCAATAAGGAGTTGATATCCGCTTCTTCTAAGGCGCTTAAATCACCATTAGTAATAGCACTTTCTAAAGTCGGATCAGCTAAGAGTTCAATGATGGATTTTAAGGAATCAGTTTCCCCGTTGATAATCGGTTCATTGATATCGGTGACAGTGAAGGCAGGAGAAATTTCTCCGAACAATTTTGTCGCGTAATACACTGCTTTTTCATTGCTATTAGTGTAATAGCCTTCACTTATCGCATGAGCATCTTTATCGCTATTTTCACTGAAGTAATACTTACCTAACGACGGGTTAGAGAAGATGAGTTGATAGGTGTCTTGGAAAACCGTCATGCTTTTCCCTTCAATTTTCGAGTTGAAGATGTGGCTATTAGCTAAATAGCTTAAGAGGTTAGTGACTTGGCCAGAGGGGATATCAGCGAGTTGGAAGTTATTGAAATCTATCGTCCCCATCGTCATCGCTTCTTTAAAGATATAAGAAAGGGTGCGGATTTCGTCTTTCCCGTACGGGGCATCGCCATTATAGTGGACGTTCGCTAAGGTTAAATCGAGACCACTTAAGTTATTGCCAATGGTGGAAATCGCTTCATCGATCTTTAAAGGTAATGCTCGATAAAGGGTGGTACTGTTATTAATGGAGTCAAGGATATTTTCTAAGGTCACCCGGCTTTCTTCCGGATCCCCTTCAAAGAAATTAGCGATATCAAAATCCGCTAAATCAAGAGAAGCATTTTGCGCTTCTCTTAAGGCTCCTAAGATGTTATGGATTTCGTTGTCCCAGCAGACAAACCGATCATCAGCTGTTACTGCGGGTTTGGTAACTTCTTTGACGTAACCTTCAATTTCCGAAACCGGGGTGGTGCCGTAAATACCGCTTTCACTTAAGAGCGCCGCGTATTCTTTTTCAAAAGCGCTTAAGGTTTCAGTGGATCCCTCTTCAACCGTATTGAAAACATAGCTATTAGCGAAGCTGTTGAGGAAGGGCTCTAAGGTGTAATCGACATTGATTTCGGTGATGTTGAAATTCATATCGATGTTGCCGTTTTCATCGATGAAACCATAGACAGGGTCATGGATGACATCGACGATATTTATTAAGTTTTCAATTTCATGAACAGTGACATCATTATCGGCGGTCCAGAGAATCTTATCATTGATGCCGCTGAAGCTTTCAAAGCCGTTTTTAGTGAGAGCGGTCGCCAGTTGACTGAAGGTATTCGGTATTAAAAGGTTATGGAAAATGGCGCTTTCGTTACTGCTTAAAAGTAAGTCTTCTAAGGAAGACGGGTTAATAGCGGACAAATCTAAATCCTCGGTCATATCGCCGAGTCCCTTGAGTTGGAAGGAATGGACGATGTCGACTAAAATATCCGCTTGATGCGGCCATTCTTCACGGGTGATGCTATTGATGTTATTTTCTAAGGTATTGTAGGTGGTTGCCCCTTCATCGCCGAGATACTTCGCAATCGATTTGTTTCCTTCCGCGTTATTGATAAATAAGTCGGAAATGAAACCATTAAATAAGTATTCATTATCTTCGGTGAGGAAGATGCTACTTTGCGATAAGGATTCAATGATGTTGCCCACCGCTTGAGCGTCGCTATTGAAGACATCGATGTTATTTAAATCACCAATTTCACCAGCGGATCTGATGATGATGTTGAGGTTCTTCCCTTCATCCGCCCAACTCTTGACGTTTTCAAAGCTGATGCGGCAATCGACATCTTTAAAGATATCCATGGTGAGAATCTTATCGTCGAGCATTCCGGCTAAGGCAATCTTCATAATGCCGGAGTTATCGACGCGGCTAAAGAGAGTTTCGAAGTTAATGCTTTCTAAGGCGCTGAAATCAAGAGTATCGCTATTGATGACGCTAAGGACGTCGCTATCAGCGACATCGACGAAGACATCGACGAAGCTACTGACTTCTAAGCTCGCATTGAAATCTGGACTCACAATATAGCTATGAATGCGGTCGGCGATTTCTTCATTGAATAAGTCTTTTACTAAGAAATCAAAGATCGATGCAAAGTTATAGTTCTTGACCCCATCGATTTCGCTATTTAATAGAGGATTAGTGGCAAAGAGAGTTAAGAAGGATTTTAAATCATCGGAATAAGAGGCAAGTTCACTGACAAAGTTACTTAAAGAAGCGGAGTTACTTAAATCGGTAGAAATACCGCTCATCATAAAGGTGACAAAGTCTTGGCTTTGGTTATAGGTGACGATGATATCCGCTAAACTATTACCGATATCGAGATCAGGATCACTGAAGTCAAATTTCAAATCGAAATCTAAATCTTTTAATATTCCATTTTCACCGGTTAAAAGTTGATCGAAAGCCTGCGGCATGATGGTTCTGGCGATGACGGAATCATCCAGTTTTCTTAAAGCGGCGGTAAAGGCATCCATCAAGCCTTCATCCGCTCCTAAATATTGACCGGTCGGATCAAAATAGAAGCCCGGCATCGTCTTGAGGTTAACAAAGAAATTCTTACCTTCAGGGACACTCACAAAAGCATTAATCACCCCGAATAAAGAATGGAATTCACTCTTCATCCGGCTAATTTGCCCGGTGAAATCCGTTTCGGTATCTTTCTTTAAAAGAGTATTTCTAATTTCCGATAAATCGAGGTTAAAACTAAGCCCACCTTCCGAACCTTGGCCCATATCGCCTAAGAATTTATCGGCTAAATCAAGGATTTCGTTCCAGCCGTAGTTGATGAAAACGCTGTCGAGGAGACCGAGGTTTTCATAGGGATCAGCTGTTTCTTCCCCTTCTTCGGTTGTTTCAACTTGCGGCGCTGCCGCTACTTGTTTCCCGGTGAAAATCATCTCCGCTTCCGCTGGGTGATCAGCGATAAGTTCCAACAGTTTATCCATCCGGATAACGAGGCCCGCTTCATCTTGAGTGACAAATTGCACTAAGAAGGCTGGGTCAAGAGTGATGAACTTGATTAAGGAACTATAGACGAGCGAAACTTCATGTCCCCACTTCATATCCTTATATGTACCAGGGATATAATCCGGGTACCCATTATTATCGGCATCGATATCTTCCGGAAGAGGCGGGAAGAAACCGGCCGCATCAGAGAGACCAATTTGACTGCCTTCTATTGGCTGTTCTTTGGAAGCTTTGAAAGCGAGGTTTAAAGTCACCGCTTCGATCATCGTATCAAAGAACTTCATTTCTTCTTTATCTAATGATTCAAAGATATCGATAAAGGTCGTATAGAATTGATCTGATAAAGTCGTTTGAATGAGTTGATCGTTTTGAATTAAGTTACCTTGATCATCGGTCAATTCATCGAGGTAACCCGATTGAATGACGGAATCATAGATATCGATTAAATCATCGATGGTTGCGGTGTAATTGAAATCCTTCATGTAGTCGATTCCGGTGTCGACTTTCACATATTCCGCAATCATCGGGAGATTGACGGCAATCGTCACGGCGCTCGGAAGGATAGAAGAAACTAAAGAGCTATTGTTTAAGGCCCTTAAGGTTAAGGGAGCTAAGGACGATGTCACAAAGGAAATTAAGGCAGTTTCTTGGACCCCTGCTTTTCCGATGATACCGGATTGGACGATATAGTTTCCCGCTTCTACGAAATTAGAAAGTTCATTGAGGAAGCCCGCGGACACTCCACCGGTTTCAATATTGGTTAAGAAATCGATGAGAACAGTGTCAAACGTCTTTCCATCCGCGTTTCTCGACCAGTTAAAGAAAGCTTGAGCAAAGATTGATTCATCGTAGGTTTTTAAGAGTTGATCGAGGTCATTGTAGAAATCATTATCGACCGTTTTTAACGTGACTTCTGAGTTCTCTTTAGCTTTATTCCACCCGCTGTTGACCCCATTAATAATCGAGGTCAGAGGGAAAATCGCTAAGGTTAAACAGACAAAACAGGTGACCGCATTTAAGAGCCCACCCATGAGTTTGCCTTTTTTGTAGCTGGCTTTTCTCTTGTTTTTCTTGATGAAGCGTTTGAAAGCCAAGTGCCACATAATCCAAATAAATAAGGTTCCAAAGATGGCGATTAAGATGGCATCAGCAAAGAGCAAGATAATGGTGATTAAAGATAGGGCTAAAGAATAAGAGTAATTAACGAGATCCGCCGGGTTCATGTCGATATCCATGCCCCGTAGAATCTGATCAGCGACGGACGCAATAGTGTCGAGCGGCGTTGTCCAAGCGGCACTGACGTTGATGGTGGTACCATCGACATTCAAACTGAAATTCAGAGCGGGTAAACCGAAACTCGAAATATCCATCGTTCCTACCATTTGGGCAAGAGGTCTCGCGGTTAAGAAAGCGAGAACGACAAACAAAGTGAAAAACACTAAACGATAGGTCGCATACCGCCAGCCCCGGAATAAGCCCCGGAGAAAGGCGAGAACTAACACGACGAAGAAGGCGATAAAAAGTCCTAGGAGTGTATAATCAAGTATCGATATAATATTGTCTAAGGTGGCCGCGTCAAACATGTTAATATTTTGGCGGAAAACCTTCTAATTTTCAATTAGAAAACACAAGAAAACATGAATATTTGGCAACGATTTGTAAAGAAAAAATGTGAAAAATGTGAGAAAGAGTATGATCCCTTAGAAAAAACTTGCCCTTTTTGCCATGAAATAAATCCTATCAGCCAAAAAGGTGATAGGGCTCTCGCGGTTTTAGATTGGAAAAAAGAAGTTGGATTATTCGGTGTTGGAACTTTAGGCTTCTACATTTTCGGCTTACTTCTCTCTTTAATAATTACGTCGATTGCCCAGAATGTTCTCTATGAAGCTGGCTTCACTGGAGCATCTTTAACCGCGGGTTTAAATGACTATATTTCTAGCGCCTCCTACACGATTCTCGTTAACTATTTGGTCTATCTTTTAATGCTGATCACCGATTTCTTCTTGATTGGAAAATGCCTGCATAAAGTCTTTGATTCCTTTAAAAATTCAAAATTTGCCTTTGGTTTTGCTATCGGTATTGTGATTTTTGGAGTTTCAATGCTCTTAACTTATCTCTTAAGTTTTGCCGGTACTCACACCAGCGATAACCAAGTGATCATTGAGCAAGCTTCTAGCCAATATGCATTACTAACTGCGATATTGACCATCGTCATAGCACCTCTCGTTGAAGAGCTCACTTACCGGGTTGGTCTCTTCACTGTTTTAAAACGGATCAATGTTTATTTTGCTTATGCGGCGGTCGCGATTATCTTCGGCTTAATGCATATGAAGAACTTCGCGAGCCTCAACGAATGGTTGAATGTCATCGTCTATATGGTCGGTGGTCTTGGCTTAACTTTCGCTTACCACCACTTCGGCTTTGCCGGAAGTTTTGCGGCTCATCTGACTTATAACTTAATCGGCACTATCTGGAACGCTTTAGCTTAAGGAGAACAAATGAAAAAACATCTATATCTGAATGAAAGCCTCCTCAAAATCTTCGGCATCGTCTTCATGACCTTCGACCATATCGGGGCTTACATCATCTCAAGCGGTGTCGCTCCCGATAATAGCCCGCTCTACTGGACCGCTTACGTCTTTCGAATCATCGGTCGTTTAGCTCTTCCCCTCTTCCTCTTCTTCTTAGCGGAAGGGATGAGAAAAAGTCATGATCGAGCTAATTATCTCTTAAGATTAGCGTTGATTTGGGCCCCTATCTTAATTGTCGACCTCATCCTTTATTATTTAAGTCCCTCGCTCAGCCAAGCTCAGGCTTTCACGGACCTCTTAGTCTGCGGTCTCTTTGTCTTTTTCTTAGAGAAGAAAGGATGGATGAAAGCGTTAGCGGCGATTCCTGCTATTTATGTTGGTTTAAGTTTCGCTGCTAATACTTATGAGATGGTGACTCAAACGGCCACTTGGACAGTTTATTTCCCCCTCTTCCTCCGAGCGGACTATTCGCTTTACGGCTTCCTCATCTTCCTCGGCTTCTACTACGCTTACCCCATCATCGACAAATGGTTAAAAGGCAATGTTCTTTTAGGAGGAAAAACTTTAGAAGAATATAAAGAAACCCCAGATTACCGGTGGACAATCAACATTTTTAACTTCACGATTTTCGTTGTCATCAACGTTGTTTTCTGGACTATCTACCGCTTCTTACCGGCCGCCGATTACTTAAATATGGGGATCCAAACCTATAGTATTTTGGCCGGTCTCTTCCTGCTATTTTACAATGGTAAAAGAGGCTACGACAAAAAGTGGTTCCGCTATTTCACCTATTTATATTACCCGGTGCATATAGCTTTAATTGCCTTAATCTTTTGGCTAATATAGGTTTCGTCAGGAGGTCAAATAATGATTAAACACATTCACGACAAAAACGAATTCTTAAAAGAAATTGCCGACAATGATAAAGTCCTCGTCGATTTCTTCGCCACTTGGTGCGGACCGTGCCAAATGCTTACTCCGGTAGTTGAAAAGGTCAGCAAAGATTGCCCGGAACTCTTAGTCATCAAGGTCGATGTCGACCAAGCCCCCGAACTCGCGGCGATGTACACCATCTTCAGTGTCCCGACCCTTCAATACTTTGAAAAGGGCAAACTCGTCAGGCAAGAAGCGGGCTATCGTCCTGAAGCATCCTTACTAAAATTTGTTAATCTTTAATGAAGAGCGCTGCTGAGGCAGCGTTTTTCTTTTGTTAAAATTTATAAATTAAAAAAAGGAACGAGGTTTTACAAAGATATATTGGTTTTATCTTTCACCGGTTTCTTATCTTTTAAGCCTTCTGACCTATTTTCACATAAAAAACTATTTATTGCCCCTGCGGTTTATGATATATTCTTTATCGCTCACTAGAGCCCATGGACCATTGGTGTAGCGGTCTAGCATATCTCCCTGTCACGGAGAAGATCACGGGTTCGAATCCCGTATGGTCCGCCAATTGCAGACATAGTTCAGTGGTAGAACATTAGCCTTCCAAGCTAATTATGCGGGTTCGATTCCCGTTGTCTGCTCCACTTCAAAATTCATCGTGATGCGTTGAGTATCGCGATTTTTTCTTAAAAAAGACCTATTAAATAATTCGATATATTTTTTCTTTAATGTCAATAATCGCCATTATCGTGTAACATCACCTTAACGGAAGATAGGTACGTGGATGCGATTGACTTCGACTGCGCTGCCGCTGGCTATAGTGACGGGACCTGCACGGCGAAAGTTATCGACATCGGAACCACCAATTATACGGGTCCCCAAGCTTAAGCAATAAAAAGCAAAGAAAGCCGGTTATTCCGGCTTTTTTTGTGCCTCAAGAACTCTTAAAATAAAGCCATGTATAAACCGATAGTGCTCGCGACAAATAATCCTCATAAACTTCAAGAATATCGAGAAATCTTAGCCCCGATGGGCTACGTTATTTATGGGACCAAAGATTTAAATATCGATTGTGACCCACCGGAAATTGGGAACACCTATGAAGAGAACGCTTATATCAAGGCGAAGGCTTTAAGAAACCTCGTTCCTTACCCCGTCATCAGCGATGATAGTGGCTTAGAAATCGAAGCGCTCGACAATTTCCCCGGCATTCATAGTGCCCGTTTCGCTAGTCAATTTAAAAACTATAAAGAAGCGATGGAAGAAATTCTTAAGAGAATGAAGGATGAAGAAAACCGGAATGCCGCTTTCCACTGCACGATTTGTTTACTTGAAAATAAGGATAGTAAACCCCTCTTTTTCACTGGTATTTGTCCAGGTAAAATCTTAGATCACATCGAAGGAGAACATGGTTTTGGCTATGACCCTATCTTCTTTTCTAACGAAGCTAATATGCCTTTTGGCTTAGCCAGCGAAGAAATTAAGAACAAATATAGCCACCGAAAGAAGGCTTTAGAAAAACTCGCTTTGTACCTGGCCATTTAAATAGTTACAATTAGGTATGAAGAAAAATAAGCTTACATGGGTGCAATGGGTCGGCTTGATTTTAGTGGGTCTGGTCGGTCAGTTGGCCTGGGTTATCGAGAATAACCAAATCAATCTTTGGGTTTATAGTCAAACTCATGACGCAAGTTACGTCAACTGGATGACCACCGCTAGTGCCATCATGGCCACCGTCACCACTTTCTTAATGGGCGCTTTAAGCGATAAGTTAGGAAAGAGAAAAATCTTTATCTGCGGGGGCTACATGATTTGGGGGGTCACCGTTTTCCTCTTCGGTTTAATCAGTTACCAAAACATGAGCATCGTCTTCCCGATGGTCAGCGCCAGCATCATGGTCGGGGTGATGATGGTGATTATGGACTGCATGATGACTTTCTTCGGTAGTACCGCTAACGACGCATGTTTTAATGCCTACGTCACCGATACCACTAATCCCGAAAACCGCGGGAAGGTCGAAAGCGTTCTTTCTGTCTTACCTTTAGTTGCTAATATCTTAATCGTTGGGGCTTTAATGGTCTTTGGAGCCACCTCCTTACCGGAAAAGCCTACTGACTTGGAAACCGATGCTGCATCTGTTGCCCCAGCTTGGTTCTACTTCTTCCTCGCTTTCGGTATCCTCGTCTTCTTAGCAGGTTTAGCCGCCATATGGCTCCTCCCCAAGGAAGAAAAGAAACCGAAACCTGATCAAAAATATTGGGCGAGCTTAATCTATGGCTTTAGACCAAAAGTCATCAAGGATAATAAAAAGTTCTATATCGCCTTATTGACGTTCATGGCTTTTAATACCGCGGTCGATGCTTTCTTACCTTACTACATGATTTATTTCCAAAATGAAACCAGTACCGGAGGACTTGGATATTCTGGCGACAATATTATCTATTTCTACGTTGCTCTTTTAACGATTCTTCTCTGTGCATCTATCGTCACGATTATCATCGGTTATTTCATGGAAAAGATTGGAAAAATGAAGTTACTGTTCACCGCTTTAGGGCTCAGTATCCTAGGATTTTTATTGATGTATTTTGCAAAAGACGTGGTTTTTGTGACGATTTCGGGATTTTTAATGATGACTGGTTACCTCATTGGTACCGCTGTTTTAGGAGCGATATTACGTAATGAAACACCCGTCAATGAAGTCGGGCTATTCCAAGGGGTGAGAATGATTTTCGCCGTTATGCTTCCGATGATTATCGGCAGTAACATCAGCACTCTCATCTTTAACTTATCAGGCGGCACCTATTTCGATAGCGGAATGCAGCAGACGATGACCGCGCCGAATAGCAACATGTTCTTAGTTAGCTTAGGCTTTATGGTGGTCGCGATTGCCCCGTCGATTTGGTTACTGAAAGCAAGCCAAAAAGAACCAGATTTAAAAGAAGAAACTAAACAATAATTAGGCTAAAGGATAAAGGAAGGCCGCTCCCATAATATGTTCGATGTCGAGCGGTTTTCCGTCGTAATTTTTACTGATTAAAGTATCGTCAATCGCGAGGTTTAAAGTGCCGTTATTGATAACGTCGCCGTTACTTAAATAGTTGCCGGTTAATTCCGTTCCAGCGGGGAACGTTAAGGTCTTCTCTAAGTAAGAAAGAGTTACTTCATCGGTACTCGTCGTTCCTAATTTGAAACCTTCCGTATAATTCACATAGATGATGTCTTTCGGGGTAGCTGTTAAATATTCTTTGCTATTAACATCGATGGCTTTATCAAAAATTAAAACCGGGAAGGTGGCTTTCACATTTTCATAGTTATAAGTGATGTCTAAAGTGGGGTTACTAGAGAGGTTCTTTTCTAAGTTTAACCAGCTTTCCCCGTTCGAAAGATAGACGGGATATGCAGGGTTATCTTCATTTTGAGATCCCCGATCGAGGTAGAAAGTTCCTTTCCCTTGGATAGTTGTCGGGGCTCCAAAACCGCTCGCCCAAGTGAATTCAGTTCCTTCGTAGAGGGTGGTGTCAGAAGCGGCGCTAATCGTGTAGCCGGTGAAAGTCGGAACATAACCATATTCCTTGATACCGCCGGTACCTTCGGGATATTGGATATTTCATTTCTCATTATCTTTATATGTCGCATCAAAGGTGATGATTTGGCTTTCTTCATCCCGAATATATAAAGAGTTTTCTCTAAATCTAAATTTTAAGCTGTAATCTTTTTCAACGAAGGAAGCATAGACATTACAGTCAGCGGTAATCTTACTTAAATCAACCGGATCACCATTTTCATAGCTCCCCTTCCATTCATCGAAGACATAATGTTTACCTGCGGAAGGAGCTTTTTCTGATCTGGATAAATAGTCATAAGGACTATTAGCATCGTTATTTTTAAAGGTAGCAGCTCTTCCACCGATAACGTAGGAATAACCGATAGCGACCGGCGTTGGAGCGTCGTCATAATAGGTGACCGTGAAGACGTTCTTCATCGCAGTACTAGCACCTTCATTATCCCCGCAGGAAACTAAAGAAAGCGTGACAGTTGATAGAGTTAAGGCACTAAAGACAATTTTTTGTATTTTTTTCATCGGGCTTATTATCAACTACCGAAGAATAAAAATAAAGGGAAAGCGGAGAAAGTTCGTTATTCTTCCTTTAGGAAGAGGGCGTTTTTCCCTATTGCCTAGCCCCCTTGATGAGGGTATATTTATAAAGCGAAAGACGGGTAAATTTCATATGAAAAAGACAAATACCAATAAAATCCTTATTCTCCTCAGCAATTTAGCGGTTATCATCGGCATCTTCTGTATGTTCGCGGCCGCTTTTAATGAAGATGGAGGTAGCGTTCGGGGCTCTGTATTCCAAGTCATGGCTCCTCTTAGCGAAACCGGCTACCACTTAGTGGTTCCGCTGGTGATTGGCTTAACCATCCTCCTCCTCAGCGTCGTCCTCGGCTTCTTATCCTTGGTCCTCGACAATAAAAAACTTAAATTTGCGGCTGGCGTCCTCATCGTCCTTGACCTTGCCGGCGCGGTCCTCTTCTTCTTAACTCCGACCTTCTATATGGCCGCTAATCCCCAAATTGGAGATCTTGATTTAACCGGAGCGACCTCCCTCGGGGCTGGCCCGATTTGCGTCGGGGTGTTCACCATCTTAGGCGCTCTTCTCAGCCTTATCAGCATCGTCCTTAAGGGTAGCGACACTACTTCTCAACCCGTCAAAGGCGGTATTCGGAGAGCGAGATAAATTTCTCCTTTTGCAAATTATCCCCGATGAAAACCGGGGATTTTTTGTTGCTTAAATAACCAAGATATAAAAAGAAAATCCCTCTTATTTCGGAGGGTTATTAACTGATAGATATTTATTATAAAAAACTAGAAAATATTATTAATTTTTATATAAAATATGTTAAAATAAATTATGGGAAAATTAGTTAATATTAGCGAAGCAGCACAAATATTGGGTGTAACCACA
>UQOB01000003.1 GCA_900542595.1 uncultured Mollicutes bacterium
AATTTCAAATTTATTGATGAAACTTGATTCCCTTATCACCCTTCATCAGCGTAAGCCACCACTCCCCCTTCTACTAGCGCGTAAGCGTAATAGAACAGAGAAAAGTTCGCACTAGTTTAATTCGTTCGCACTGCGTAAGCATTTTCTTTCACGGTATTCTCTAATTTTTTAGCATAATCAAACATATGGTCACCTTAAATGGTAATCAGTATTTCAACATAAACTAGGTTTAATTTCGACATTTTCATAGAACTTTTACAGGATTTTTTCTTAAAAAAGGATAAAAAGTTTATTGTGCTATAAAAAGTTTTTAGTGCAAAATCACGAGTTAAAACTTCATTGTTAGAGAATAGGATGGTTAGTCGCTTATGCTCAATTAGGTTAAATAACTGCTAAATTTTTCTAATTTTGGCTCAAAAAAAGGTTTGACCAGCGATTTTCACTGTATCAAACCATTGCTTTCAATATGGCAATAAATACCAATTGTGATGCACTTGCGACCCCTTGTTTCTTTTTGCAACCCCCTTAACAATTTTGCGACCCCTACATAAGGTGTAAGTTATATCTGTAGTTCTACCTATATTTTCCAAAGTACTTTTCTTCACCTGCTAGTCTTGCTTTTGCTGCTTCACTTTTAGTCTTAAATCTACCAAGAATATAAGCTTTTCTTTGAAACATAATTTGAGCTACCCATAGACCTCTATCTTTATCAAAATGAACTCCTCGAACTCCTGAGGTATTGTTTTTATTAAGCTTCCTATCTTTCTTAATTCCACACTTCATAGTTCCATCGACTAATCCGCGATCTAAAGTAGGAAGGGACGCCTTATTTTCATTATTCTTGCATCCACAAGAAACCGTAACTCCTGTAGTTAAGTAAGTGGTCGGTACAAAACAGGTATTTCCACAGTCGCATTTGCACTCCCAATAATTCTTTTTGTTTTTTGTATAGGCAAATCCAATAACTGTTAGTCTTCCAAATTTCTGACCTGTTAAATCAACCGTTCTTCTTTTTAAACATCCACAGGATTTAGTATGACCTGAGTGCAGTTTATTAATGGTAAGTTCTACAATATTTCCACAATCACATCTACATTTATAAATAGTTGTTGAGTGATATCTTTTATCAGTTTTCTCTATAACTACTAAACGACCATATCGCTTTCCTATCTCTTGGTCCAATTTAATCACCTACCAATTAAATTATACCTTATTTCTAGTCCATAAAATAGACGCTAAAACAAAAAAGCTCACTAAGCATAATCCTAGTGAACTTAATCAAAATCAATGCAAATTTCTATTATTTATATCGTAATATCTATACCTACAATGAATTTAAAGGTTATGGTTCCATCTCTATTAACAATTGCTTTATCAAGAACGGTCATCCAAAGATTATCGTCCCAATCTGTTATTATTTCCCCAGCCTCTTTAAATGATGCTAAATAAGAATTTAATTCTAAAAGTTTACCTTTTCTGATTTGCTTTTCATCGTTTAATTCATCTAATTTATTTTTAGTCTTTTCATATCTCGCTTCGAGCTCTTTATACTTTTTAGTGTAATCATCTTGATTTTGAGAGTGAGAAGCATTTTCTCTTACTAGTTTTCTAACTAATTCGCTAATAACTTCAAGCTCGCTTTCAGTTTCATTAATAGCATTATCAATTAGCGAGGTATCAGTTAAAGCTTTGATCACCTCATTTGCATCATTTATAACCTGCTCTTTATTAACCATTACTTGGTTATAGGCTTTAATAAATTTGCTCTTAACTTCTTCTTCGGTAATAAAAGGCGTTTGGCATTTATCATGAGCATCAGAATATTTTTTATTGCAACGATAGATTTCTTTTCGCCATGGTTTTGTCGAATGCCATATTTTCTTACCATAAAATCCACCACAATCACCGCAGACTAATTTAGATGAGAACATATTAACTGAAGAATAAGACGGTCCGATTTCTTTTCTTCTTTTTATTTCTGCTTGAACCATTTCCCACATATCTTTGTCGATAATGGCTGGGTGGCTATTTTCAACAAAATATTGAGGTAGTTCACCTTGATTTTTAACAGCCTTATGCTCTAAAAAGTCCTTAATAAAGGTTTTTTGAAGGATAGCATCACCCTTATATTTTTCGTTTGTAAGAATTGAGGTGACAGTATTTTTGGTCCATCTTGTCTTACCTCCAGGAGTAAGAACGTGCATTGAATTAAGCGTATTAGCTATTGCACTAGCAGTTTTCCCACTAACCAAAAATTCTCTATAAATAAGTCTAACTATCACTGCTTGCTCTTCATCAATTGCAATCTTTCCGTTTTCCTTTTTATAGCCTAGAAAGGTTTTATAAGCAAAGGATACCTTGCCTTCTTTCATTTGCCACCTTTTTCCCATTGTAACGTTTTGACTTATTGATCTTGATTCCTCTTGAGCGATTGATGACATAATGGCAAGTAAAAACTCCGCCTTATCATCAAAAGTCCATAGGTTCTCTTTTTCAAAATAGACCTCTACCCCTTTTGCTTTTAACTTTCTTGTATAGTTAATAGTATCTAAGGTGTTTCTAGCAAGACGAGATATGGATTTAGTTATGATTAAATCAATATTTCCACCTAAAGCATCTTCTATCATTTGTTTAAATTGAGTTCTATTTTTTGTATTTGTGCCAGATATGCCTTCATCAGCATAAACCTTGACTAATTCCCAGTCTGGTTTTGAATTAATGTAGTTTTCATAGTAATTGCATTGCGCCTCAAAAGATGTAAATTGCTCATCACTATCAGTTGAAACACGAGCGTATGCAGCAACCTTTCTTTTAACCACAGGATTAAAGGCATTAGAGAATGTACTAACTTTAGTGGAAGGAATAACTGTTACTTTTGCCATTTACTTACCCTCCCTCTTTTGGTTTTCCCATTGCTTCAAAGAACGTCTTCTGGCCTCTTCTTTCATCTCATCGGTCCAGGAATTACTTCTTGATATGTCATTCCAAGTTTTAGTAACACTAGAACCATCATTCAAATTGAATAAAAGAATATTATTTGGGTAAACAATAATTTCTTTTATCTTAGAAATATCATCTCCTACAACTTCGCTAACAAGCCTATCCATTTCACTTGCTGGGACTGCCTTAGAGGCACAGTGACTTTTTCCTTCTCTATTGAAGGTTTGGCACATCCATTTCTTTGTATATTTTGTAGTCTTATGATGATAGCTTTTGCCACATATTGAGCATTTAATTAAAGAAGCGAGAGGATGGATTATTTGAGCAGCCCGAGATGAGTTTACTTTCTCTGCCCTTTCATACATTAATTGCTGAACCTTATTGAAGGTTTCTTTGCTAATGATAGGTTCATGATCATCTTCAACTAAATATTGATTAAGTTCGCCTTTATTTGGCTTATGTTTTTTGGACATATAATCAATATTGAAATATTTTTGAAGAAGCAAATCGCCAGTATAAGTAATGTTAGTCAGTATGTATCTGATGCTATCTTTTTTCCATTTGTCTGATTCAGGTGCTTTGACTTTTTCTTCGTTTAATTTGTTTGTTATAGCCTGAAGCCCTAAACCTCCTATATACATATCAAAAATTCTTCTTACGAGTTTAGCTTCTTCTGGCTCAACTACCAACTTTCTATCTTTGTAAATGTAGCCTAGCGTCTTCCTAGTACACCAACTTATACCTTTCTCGAAGTTCTTTCTTACTCTCCACTTCATGTTTTCAGATACGCTTCTTGCCTCTTCCTGAGCAAAGGAAGCAAGAAAAGTTAAAACCATCTCACCCTCATTACTTATTGAATGAAGGTTTTGTTCTTCAAAGAAAACGTCAACTTTATATACTTTAAGTTCTCTTATGGTTTCAAGCATCGTCAAAGTGTTTCTAGCGAATCGCGATATCGACTTAACAATTATTAAATCTATCTTGCCGCTCTTAGCATCATCAATTAATCTAATAAACTCTTCTCTATCGTTTTTCGTACCAGAGATTGCTTCATCAGCATACACTCCAGCAAATTCCCAACCTTTAGTATTTCTAATCAAATTATTATAGTAGCTAATTTGGTTTGAAAGCGAATGAAGCATGGCATCCTTACCAGATGAAACTCTACAATAAGCTGCTACTCTTAGCTTCTTTTCTAACTTAGGAAGGGCATCAATTACAGTTATCTTTTTGTCCATAATTACCTCCTATTTTTCATCACCATATATCGCTCTAAAGGACTTATTTATCAACTCATTTTGACGATATAAATTCCCTTTATTGATACAGTATTTTTTAGCAAGCAAATCCTCTGCTTTTTCATACTCTTTCTCGTCAATTACCTTGCAAAATAGCATCTTTTTAAAGAAATTTAATGAATTTAGGTAGGAGATATAGTTTCTATAATCCATCAGAAATTACCTCCCTTTTATATCTGAAATTGATATAGCATCTATTGGAGCAGTATTTCCTTTTAGAGGATTTATAAGATATGAAAGAAAAGCCACAAGTAGGACAAACTTTAGTTATGCTTTTCTCGCCTTTTATAGTTTCAGGGTGCTTAGCTAAATAACGTCTTTTGCAAATATCCGAGCAGAACTTTTTTCTTTTGGTTTTTGGCTTATTGATTATTCTTCTACCACAAAAAAGACATACTGTTTCGTTATTATTTTTTTGCCTAAGAATGATGCTTTTAACAGTGCTTAATGGAATATTTAATTCATTAGCTATCTTTTTATAACCTAGCCCTTGCTCTTTTAATTCATGTATTTTTAAAACTTCTGCATTTGTCATAGACTTCAACTCCTCTACTTTCAAAAGGAAGTAAAAGTCTCTATTTGGAACCATAAAAAAATTGCCCCACCAGATTTCTCTAGCAGGGCGTGAATTTAATTCTTTTGATTAGTTTAAATTATCAATATCAATTCCTATCTCTTGTCCTTTAGCTTTCATTTTCTCATAGATTTTCTTATGACCTCGGTTTATTAGATCTTCAAATAAGATAGGATCTACATATTCCATAAATGAAACTAGCTCTACTAATACTCCAAAGTCATCGCTTTTTAATGCTTCAACGAAATAATTAGTCGCTTCACTTATGCTTGCTTCAATTTGCTCACCTAAATAAAGGCATATCCCATATTCAAGTGATGCATAAAGGTCACCATCTTTTGCTAACTCACCTAGCCTTTTTACATCTAATGTATCAGCTGTTCCTTCTTCTAGTTTGCCTACAATTTTCATTACTTCTTTATTCATTTTAACTTCCTCCAAGCAATATTAAAAAGCATGAAAAACAGCAAAATAAAGCAATTAGTGACTAAAAAACAAACTAGAGACTTTTATGAGATTTATTCGTAACAAATGTGAGATTTTGCTAACAATAATAGATTGGTTGGGTATCTTCTTCATCTTCAAATTTATCTTCATCAATTAAAGCCATACCCATTTCAACCATCTCTTCTCTAGCCTTATTTAAGCCATCAATGATTAGAACCTTTATTCTATTATCATCGGTTTTCAAAAGATAAAAGAACATATCCATCAGTAGCTCAAAATTAGCGTGTGCCACTACCTCTTCAAGATAACTGATGCCACTTTCTTTATCTTCTTTTACTCCGATTCCAAAATAAAGAGCAAGGCCAAATAGGTAATTTACAAGAGGTGAGTGATGATGATTTGAAATTTTAAGAAGCTCAGTGTAGTCCTTTTCTTCAAATCTTCTCTCCTCTATCTTTCGTTTCATTAACCTAAGTTCGATTGTTTCTTTTAAGTCTACTTCATAATTTTCCATCAAAATTCCTCCTTCACTATATAAATAGACATGAAGAGCTTATTTTTTTACAAAATATTTAATTTATCTCTTCACTAAACAAGTCGTAGTGAATTTGATTTATTTGCAAAAAATTTATATCCCCTCACTTACTAGAAGGAGTTTATTTTGAAAAATTACCAAAAAATTTGAAATCGTAATGAAAAATTAATGTCGTCATTTACTTGCTGACGTAGTTTTAAGTGTATTTATGCTTGCTTCAATCTGGGTGGTAATCCAGGTATCGACATCGCCAAAGTTAGTCTTTATATAGTTTTTGATATCTTCGCTTAATTGAGAGAGAACGATATCTTTAGCCTTATTCAAAGCGATAAGCTGAGCGTCCTTATTGAAGTTTCCTTCTTTCTTTAAGGCTTCAACATAGGTTTGAAAGACACATTTAACTGCATCTAAAACAATTGTGGTTGCTTCAGTTATATATTTTTCCGTTTTCTCATTATCAATCTTGCTAGAAATCCATTTAATAAGTTTAGATCCTAGTAAGGTGATAAGAGGAATGATTACTGCTGTTACAACGCAGCTTAAAACATTTAAAAGTATCTCATTCATGATTTGCTCCTCCTTTTATTTCATCATGTAATTCAGTGATTCTTTTATGAGCATTCTTAGTTGATTCTTCGACTTTAACTAGCCTATTTGAAAGGTCGGTATATCTTTCTTCTAAGTGATTAAGTGACTTTTCAATTCTATCAATAGAAGATTTGATATAACCTATCTCACTAAGCATTACTCCTTCATTTTTACCTTCATCTTTATGTTCCTGCTTATTGCTTCTTTTAAAAGCTAAATAGGCAAATAAAATGCTAGAGATAGTCCCTAGCACCGATATGATGGTTAAAACAATTTCTGTACTATCCATCTTTCAATCCCTCCTTGAATTCGTATATTTCATCTAGGTATTTTTCTAGTTTTTCATTGAACTCTTTGTTCCTTGTCTTATCTTCAAAGTTAATTTTATAGTCTATTTCCTCATCAAAATAAGACTTAGGAAGATCTAAAGAAAAGACACCTGTTTTCTTATAATTTTCTATTTGCCCTCTCATTCTGATAACGTGATAAAACTTCTTCCCTGGTTGAAAGTTTCCATTGAAACAAAAAGCAAAATACTCATAGAAATTTGTCAAAAAACCTCTTAAAACCTCATTTATTTTGTAGTTTTTATAGGTTTCATATTCTTTCTCATAGTTCGGATTTAAATAAAGTAAAGTATCTGGAAGGCTTAAATAATCGTCAATAAAGCATTTCTTATATAGTGAGAATCTATTCGTAGGATTAAACCTTTCAAGCATGGAGTTTTTACCATAACAGAAAGCGTCCATTCCATAGATATCAATTTTAAATGCTCCTTCTAAACCATCGACAAAGACATTGATGTCATAATCACTTTTATTGCCGACAAAAGTACCATAAGCGATACTTCCACCCATATAAACAAACATCACTTTCATTCCTTTTAAGGTTTCAATAATAGTTTTTGTTATCTTTTCTCTATCAATCGTTTTGAGTATCGTTTCTCTTTTAAGCATGATTCCGTTAGTCATCTATTCCATCCTCCAAACCGATAACATTTTCTTTAAGCCACTTATATCCAGCCTTAAAAACATCACCAACTAAAAAGGATTCATAATCTTCCTTAGGAATTAAGATATCGATTGTGTCGATTGGATCACACCCTTTATCTCTTGTTTCCTTAGAAATATATGAACCCACACAGATAACCACTTCTTTATCTATAGCATTAAGCGATATATTTGTGATTCGGTGATAACTTGGCTTAATACCATAGCTTGAATTAAGTTCTTTTATGATTGCCATAGTAAACTCCTAACTAGATGTTGTTTCACCGCTACTAGAAGAGCTACTTGTGATGCTATTAGTATTAACGCACATTATTCCTTTTGAGCATCTTACATAAAGTTTACCTGTAGAATAATCAACAGCTAGTTCACCATTTCTTGTCAGATTAGATGTTGTTGGAACTTTAGTGCCTCTTTTAACGATAATGGTCGCCATTAGTAAGTACCTCCATCTATTGTTGAACTTGGGGTTAAAACTTTAGAACTATCAATACCAATCTCAAACTTCTTTATCGCCATTCCATATGCTTCAGCGATTGAATAATGCATAAGAATTCCACCTTGAACAGTATTAGAATCAAAATCACTAGCTCTTGCTTCCCATAGGCATGACCTAGCCTCTTGAAGCTCAGAGGCATATAGATTTTCAAATTTATCTCTATCAGCAGCGTTAAGATGGGTGTTATCACCTTTATGTGAATTGAATGTAGTTGTAGATACACCACCTAACTCACTTAAAGAAATATTAACTGCCCCAGTCTTACCATTAACAGAGGTTACTTTATCAGTTGGAGTTTTTAATTCTTGCCAGTTTGCTAAAGTTGAATATGGTTCGCCTTTTAAAATAAAAGTTTTAGATAAGTCATTTCTAATACAAATATCACCTGTTTCAGCTTGGCTAAGTTTAAGCATCTCATCTTGACTGCTCACAACAAAGGTATTTGTAATAGCAATTCTAGGAATAATGCTACTAGAAAGAAAGCCATCACTATCAACAACTGGTATCTGGCCTTCACCATTTCCAACATCATATTTACTGGCAGTTCCTAAGTCGAGCTCATTGATCTTGCTATTTAAAACTGAGGTTAGGTTATTAGAGTTTACAAATTCAAAGTAATCGCTAGTACTAAGTGGATTTGAACTTGAGCCTGTCTTATTGGCTTTAGCGATATATAAATTACCACCATTTAAGTCAATTAAAGGCTCACCTTGTTTAATGGTTCCACTTGTACCAGTAAGAGGTCCGCTTCCACTAGTCGTTTTTCTTCTAAGTTGTATTGTTGCCATTTAAATCTCCTCCTTAATAAAAACAATCAATTCTTTTTAAAGTGTGAGTTGAACTACCTAATTCGATATAAAGATAGTCACCACTTCGCTCTATATATCCGTTATAGTTAGTTCCTAAATAGTTATAAGTAAAAGTAAGGTTGGTCGTACCCTTAAGAGTGTTTAGCGAAACAGCAACAATGTTATTACAACAAGCAAAAGTAATAAGGACTGCTGGTTTAGAAATCATCGATGAGATATTAAATTTATATGTAGATTCACTCTTAGTTGGAAACGTAAAACTTTGACATCTTAAGCCATGTTGAAGGCCACTAATTCTATTATTAAGTTCTGTTTTTGCTTCACTTACTTGAGTTAAGCAATTATTCCTTGCAGTATTTATATTCGTTTGGTTAGTCTCGATATATTTAATTACTGATTTATCTAAAGTTAGTGAAGTTGTCGTTTTGGAATAGCCGACCATTGGAAACTCAAATACACCATCACTCTCTAACAAGTTAGTCTGAGTAAGGCTTGGATAATTACTTGAGGTTCCTTCTTTTAACGTAAGGCTAGCTTCGTTATTTATCGTATCTACTTTAAGAATTACATAACCTTTCTTTGTGCTATCTAAACTGACTGAGATATTAGTCCCATTTTCGATAAAAATCCTTCTTCCATAAATAGAAACAAAGCCATCTTTAAAAGTGATCTTACCATTAGATGATGTAGCCTCGCACTTATCGCCTAAATCAGTAAATATGCCATTGGTTTTGTTTGTTAAATACCAATTAAAGAAAGCATCGTCTTTTGCAGTATTTAAAGCTTCATCAAAAGTTAATTTTTTAAGTCCCATTAATAAATCCCTCCATCAAAATTTGTGATTGCAGTCGATACATTGACTACCGACTTATTGTTACTAGTTCCACCATTCATCATCTTTATCTTGTCTGTAAGTGATGTCCTTTGTTCACCTAAAGTAAGGGTGCAACTAGCAAAAGTGTTTTTATATTTAATTTGAGTAAGCATAGTTGTATAGGTTCTTTTAGGAGCGTAAAACTCGACAAAATAACCAACAAAAATATTACCTAAAGGAGCAAAGACATTATTTGTAACATCTAAATCAAAAGTTATCTGGTGGTCATTTGAACTTTTTATTAGCTTTTCTTTAGCTTTACTCTCTAGTTTTTCAAAGTCACTATCGCTATAAAACTCACTTTCAACATTCACATAAGGAAAGCGCCTTTCATCATCTTTATTGGTAGTGATATTTCCATCAGTTAAAAGATAATATTCAACCTCTTTTTTATGCTCTTCATTTTCCTCTTTAGGATAAAAGATACATTTATTGACGACATTTTCTTCGCTTTCTTTAATCTTTAAATTGCTGATAGCTTTTAAATCATGACGAAGCTTTACGATGTGTGTTTCTTCTTCAATTATGATCTCGATATTAGAGAACCTTCCTCTAATGAAATTAACTTGATATTTAATGACCACTCCATAAGTTTTAGTGATTGTTTCCATCAAATCTTCAATGTTCATTAAAGTATCAGCGTCATAATTAAAACTTCCCTCAATATCTGAATTATAGGTAACAGTTAAATATCTAAGGTTTTGTTTTGAATCACTATTACTTACAAATGCCTTTTTAATAGTGTCCGCTAAAAACTTACAAACATTACCAGCAAAAGAACTTACAGGAACTTTGATATTAAATATCTCTTTAAAATCGTTAAGCTGAACTTTGCTCGTCTTATCATCATTTAAAGTGATAGCCTGAACTATGCCAATATAAGAAAGTTTCCCTTCTTTTAAAACAACGATATCGCCTACACTAGCCTTTATTTCTTCTTTATTGACCGTGAAGTTAGATTTTTGTTTAACCACACTATCAAGAACGATTTCAAATTCACTAGAAACATAGGCATTATCTTTATATTTAAGTGTGATTCTATCTAAAAATATCAGTTTCATATTAATTACCTAAATACCCCTCTATCATTGTGATTGAGCAGCTAGGACTTCCCTGCGTATTAGGAACAAATGTTAGTTCATAAGTTCCACGCTCTAAAAAGATAAAATTATCACAAGAAAAATCCTGATACTCATATGCATTAATTTTTTCATTATTTTCTTCTATTGTTATCTCTTGCCTGCTTGGAAAGGCATCAACAACAATCGTGCAGTTATTAGATTCATAATAAATCTTGAGCTTACTTACTTCTATTCCGTCTTTTGTAACGATTACTTCAGGATTAGAAACCTCTCCCTTTATGGTGATTTTTAAAGGAGCTTTAGCATAACCATTATTAGTAAGTGTCATCTTACCTTTACTTGAAACACTATATTTATAGGGATAAGTAAAAGGATAGATCTTACCTTCCTTTGAAACACTTATCGTCACTTCACTTATAACGTCCTTATACCAATATGAGAGTCTTTTAAGCTTTAGTTCGCTTGTTAAGGTTCCCCCACTAATTTCAGTCTTTGATAAACTTTCAACTTCTACATAAGAATACTTAGTATCGTCGCTTGTATAATAAAGTTTTAACTCATGAGAAGTCTCTAAAAATGATAAAAACCTTTTAAAACCTTGATATTTTCTTAAAAAAGCTAGATTAAAGACAATATCTTGCGTTGGGATAGTTTCATCGATTTTCTTATAGATATTATCAAAGTCAAAGTAAGTATTGGTCTTTTGAAAACCTAGACCTGTAATTGATGAAATAAGCGTCATAGAAGAATAGTCAAATCTATACTCTTCACCCAAATCATTAATAAGCCAAAGTTTCCTCATAGATAACTACCTCCAAGCGCCTCATTGATAGTGTCGACATCAAAAGTGCTAGAACTTGTATTGATAGTGACGTTATTCGTAGTTTGATTATTGACGGTACTATTAGTTGTATTTGTTTCGTTACTTGAGCTAGGAATAAACCAGCCTACAACTGTATCTACGATATCCATTAGCCAACCGACAGTATGGTCTAATATCCACTGAACACATTCGATAATTGCGTTAAGAATATCTAAAATTGGCTTTAATACGGCATATAGCACTTCAAGCACTGGGGCGATTACTCTTTGAATAATCTCTGCTAGCATCGTAAAAAGTGGCATGAAAGCCTCAAGTATCTTCCCTACTGCATCAAGTACAGCTTTAATAGGAAGTAGTAATACATTAAGTAAAGGAACTAAAAGATTGATTAAGTTTCCTATTACTTCCATTACAAGCTCAATGATAGGCATTAAAACTTCACCTACTGCCTCAACTATCATGAAGATTGGCTCAAGTATCTGCATTAAGATACTACCAAGTTCCATCAAGATATCTTTGAATGTCTCGGTTTGAGTTAAAGCCATAATAAGAATGGCAATTAAAGCTCCTATTCCTAAAGTTGCAGCGCTTATTCCAGCACCTGCAAAAAAGCCACTAGTTCCAGTAGCGGTTAAAGCAGTCGATAAGCCTTTTACAATTGGAATTATAGTTGTAATGATTTTTATGGCAGGCCCAATAGCAGCAACCAGTCCTATAACTACTAAAATCGTCTTTTTAGTCGTGTCATTCATGTTTGCTAGTTTATTTGCCCATTCACTAATCCTTGGAATGATCGAATCTTTAAGATAAGTTAAAAACTCAGTCATTATCGGAAGCAAAATCTGCGCTAGTTCCACTCCTAATGTTTGAAGTTCTTGTTTAACCTTATCAAGTTCATCATTAAACTTTGCAGAAGCCTCGACTTCTTTTTCGGTGATAACACCTAGTTCCTGACATTCATTTTTAAAGTTATCAATCTCGGTACTTGAGGCACTTAAAAGTTGTTGTAAATCAGTGCCTATCTTTTCGCCAAAAATATCATTAGCAATTCCAACTCTTAAAGTTTCATCTTCTAAATTAGCTAAAGCATTACGAATAATCTCAAAAGCCTCATCGACATTTTTACCTTTTAAATCATCATAGGTAATTCCTAGTTTTGTTAAGGCTTCCGTTGCAGATGAGGTATTGCCACTAGCTAAATCACCAAGTAATGAATTTGTCTTAGTAAAGGCTTTTTGTAGCTCTTCATTATCTACTGCAAGAAGTTTAGCTACATAGTTCCATTCTTGAAGTGCCTCTACTGACATTCCAAGTTTCGAAGCTTGATCTCCTAACTCATCAGCCGTTTCAGCACTTTTAACGGACAATGTAGTTAAAGCTGTAACTGCTCCTAAAATTGGCGCGGTCACATACTTAGTAAGATTTGAGCCAACTTTACTTAATTTGTTTAAATTAGCATTTCCAAGTTCATTAATTTTTTTAGTAGTATCTTCAAGTTGATTATTTAACTTACTAATATCAGCTTCAGTATATTCAACGTTTCTTCTAAGCTGATTAAATTCCTTTACGGAGATATCGCCAATCTCAAGAGCCTTCTTAGCTTTTTCTAATTGTTCATTTTGGTTTTGGAGTTTCTTTTTTGTCTCTTCTAAAATTGAGTTAAGCGTTTCTTGTTTTTTCTTCCAAAGGTCAAGATTAGTTGAATCATAGCGTAAAGAGGTATTAATAGCCTTTAGGTCTTTTTGTTGTTCTTTAAGATTTGCTTTGATATTAGTTAATTCATTTTGCAGGTCTTTTGCATCAAGGGTTAATTTGATATTTAAGCCTCTTACTGTTTCAGCCATTTAGTTACCTCCTTTCGCTATAAGAAAAAACTATCAATATCAGATTGATTCGCTCTTCTATTGGTTTCGCCTTTATAGAGTTCTTTTTCAATTTCAATAAGCTCTATATAGGTTCCAATATCAAAGTGCTTGGTATCTTCAATTGATAGTCCTAGTTTTGCTATGTTAAAAATGATCGCAGAAGAAAAGGAATACTTATTATCGAAAGGTCTCTCCCTTATTTCCTCCTGCTTTTTTATCTGTTTTTAATAGCTCAACAATAGTGTTAGTTAGATTAGTTAAAAGAGCTGCATCATTTAAAATAGAAAAGTCTAGTTTTTCTAAAAACCCTTTAAAAGTCTCGCTTTCTTTAGGATTTGATAAAACAAAGACGATTCTAAAAATGATCTCAATAACATTCGTGATGTTTTCTTCTTTTGTGTTCTCTAGCTTCTTGATGTCATTAAAAAGCTCACTTCCAAAACGGGACTTATAATCGATTAAAGAATATAGGCTGCTTCTTAAAATGAGCTTCTTATCTCCTAAAATTACTTCTTTTTCCATAAACTATCCCTCGATTGTAGGAAGCGTAACCTTATCAAAGAAAGACTCATAATTCGTGTCACCTTTAGATGCGATGACTCTTAAAACTTCCTTATCATTAACTTCAATAGGACGAGCAGTGATAGTTAAAGATACACTGTTAGCCTCAATTGAATCAGCTTTAGACTTGGTTGCTTGTCCGACTGGTGTAGCTGTGCATAAGAAATACCAGACTCTTCTAGCTTTACTATCGCCTTGAATTTCATATCCTAAGGCAAAAGTCTTAACATCAGCGTTTACCACTTCAACTAAGTTATTGTTGCTATCTAAGGCATAACCAAAGATATCCTTTTTAAATTCATCAGAAAGTTCAGTGAGTTTAAGCGTGATAGTAGCCCCACTATTTGAAACAAGAGTATGAAAGATCTTATCATCTGCATAAACTTGTGTGGTCCCACCGACGAGTTCACTAGAAAACTCCTGTGCGCCTATCAGGTCTTTAGGTGTATCAAATGTCCAGGTATCTTCTGCAAAATTAGCCAAAGCATAGTGAACATTACGTAAGCCAAATGTGATTTTATTCGACATGTTTAAATTCCTCCATTTTTATTTCATAGATTGTTGAGATTGTATTATTTTGATTTAAGTATTCGCTTGTAAGAGTAAAAGGCAGGTCATTTGCTATAAAGATTTCTTCTAGTTTCATAGCTAGAACATCAGCTTCTTTTACATCACCTGTAATTAAATTAATCTGATAAAGTGTTGTTCTAATACTTGCTAAATCATCAGAAAACTCTTTAAAAGTCGAGTTAATTTTTGAAAACACGATAATTGGTGCCTTTATCTCTTCTACATCCTTTGGAGAAAAAGACAAATAATAAGAAGGCGCTACTTTATCTAACATGCTTTTAAGTTTTGTTAGCTGCATTTTTAATCGCCTCCTTTATCTTTTCTTCCATCTTAGGTGCTTCCTTTTCATAACTCGGTCTTAAAAACGGCCTAGCTGAAACAAATCTACCGCTTCGATGAACAAAGCCAAACTCGATAAGATGGACAAGCCTTCCTTTACTTTTTGAGTAAATAGTCACGCTTTTGTTTACCTTTGTCCCTTCTTTAAGAGCAGTAAAACTATCTTTTAAATGCTCGTTTGAATTTCCTATCGGAGCAGTGTCTTTAATATCGCTTATGATGTCACTTGCCGTTTTATCTAGGATTTCATCTAACTCGTCATCAAAATCAAGAGACTTTTCAATCAGCTCACTTATCTTTAAAGTAAAATCATCTAAACTAGCCACGTGCCTTCCACCTTTAAATTTGTGCTTTCAAGAGTGAGCTCAAGTAAATGTGAAAGCTCATAAGTCTTAATCACTTTATAGACCTTGCCATCAATTAAAATGTATCTCTCGCCTTGATATAAAAAAGAATTAATCCTGATAATTCTAGAAACCTTATAGCCACTTCTACTTGCTTCATAAAACTCACTTCTAGTGATATTAGTTGGAATAGCCATCATCTCTTTACTTGAAGTAATTTCAAATCTTTGTTTCCCATATTCATCGGTAGCATCACTTACTTTTAATAGAGCTACTTTAAGTGAAAAAGCATTAATCATGTTTAGTAAGTGCTATTTGTTTAAGCAAAAAATCAAAATGCTTAGGTAGCTCTTTTAAGTTTCCATCTGACTTAAAACCAAATGAGGTAGAAACATATATAAGAATAAAAGAAGTCACCAAGGGGTCAGCTTCATCAACAAGATACTTCTCATTGACTCCACTGCCCCTAAGTAACTCCTTAGCTGCTTCAATAAACGCATTTAACTCTGCATCAAGTTCATGGCTATCTAACGGTATCCCTAGTGAGTTTTTAACTAGGTCAAGAACCATTATTCAGTAGGCTCACTGACTGGAGTTGCCTCACCTTTTTTAACCCTAACAAAGCCTTTATAACCGACAACATTACCACCAGTAAATACACTAGCCTTATAACAAATGATGCCGTCTTTAAATTTATAGTCCGTGCTCTTTCCAATCTCAACGTTAGAGAAGATAGGGACTTCATAGTTAAATAAAGAGCCATAGGCAATGCAGTAAGTTCCTGTACCAGTTGATGGATCACTTAATGCACTACAATTGCCATTTAAAACATAAGGAATGCCGTCAATTGTTTGGTTAACGTAATCGATATTATGGACTTTTCTTCCTTCTTTGGTTCTAAGTTTAGCAAAGGCTCTTAAATCGTTTTTATTGATGATAAGACAAGCTCCGTTTTCGATTGCTTCATCTCCACCATAAGCAAAGACGATATCGTCAAGGGTGTTTTCATCAATTGCACTAATCTCTAAATCAGCTTGATCTTTTAAAGCGTCTGCCTTATCAGAGAAAATACCAGTAAAGTTATTAGTAGTTCCATCGCCTTTAATGATTTGTTGAGAGATTTTCTTTCTTAAAGAGATGTTGATGTTTTTAATGACCTCTGCTTGATAATTAATCGCAGGAAGCTTTTCTAATTCTTCTGTGATCTCAGTGTAGGCAGTGACTTTGACCTTTGGAATAGTGACATATCCATAGTGAGGTTCAGTTTCAGTATAGCTTGCTCCTTCTAGAGTAGTTCCTGCTTCACCATAGGATTTAACATAAGACTTAGTATAAGTCTCACCGCCTTGAAGATTAATGGTATGAACCCTATCAACAAGTTCGCTGACTGGCTTAAATGGATAAGGAGCTAAAGTTGAATCGACGTGTTCAGGTAGTAAAACTTCGTCACTAGAAACTTTAATAGTTCTATTTTCCATTAAGTCCTTACCACGCTTTTCAAGCAAATCTCTTTGTTCTGCATTGTTTTTAGTAGAAATCATAGGAATTTCAGCCATCTTAGTAAGAGACATTTTCTTTTCAATCATGCTTCTTTCCTCTTGAAGTTTGTCAGTTTCCTTTTCCATCTCTTCAAGTTTTTTCATATCTTCTTCTTTTTCGACCATACCTCTAATTTCAGTAAGTCTATCTTCAATTTCTTTTTTTCTTAAAACTAAGTTCATATTTTATTTACCTCCAATTTTTAGTTTTAAATTTACTCTTCGCCTTATAAGTTCTTTCTTTTCATTCTCTTTAGCTAAATCCATAGCCCTTAATTCCGACTCCACGAAATCAAGTGAGCGAGAATAAATCGAAGTTCCCTCATAAGCTGGAAGATCAACAATAGAAACGTCATATAAACGCTCAATCGATGTAATCTTTCTTAGTGGAACATCACCACTTCTATCCCATTCCTGGGAAGCGACAGTAAAAGCAAAAGACATCTTATCTAAGAGTCCATTTTGAACCATTTTGTAGATGTCTTTATTTGTTTGTGTATCAAGTAACTCGGCTCTTATCTTTAAGCCTTTATCATCAACTTCTAGCTTAAGCGAGCCGTTTTTAGTTCTAGCAATCACAAGAAAGTTATCCATGTGATTATATTTAAGAGGGACATCTTTCATTGAGGTGTTAGTTAAAGCATTAGGCATAATCATTTCTCTAAAGCCTCGCTTTGCATCCCCTATTAAAGTTTCTTCATTAAATACAATGGCATAACCTTCAAGTATCATTTTGTTTTCATCATTACTTGTTAGGTTTAACGTCGCTGTTCTTGTTTCCTTTATCATCTAGGTTTTCCTCCTTTTCTTCTTCACCAATTTGATATTTATTTGCTTTATCGCTATCGACAAAATTAAGAGATTGAAGCCTCTTGTTTCCTCCTTCGATTGGTTCAAGGCCAAGTAACCCTCTACATTCATTTATTGACATAAGACCAAGTGACATGAGCTTCTCTATTGCCGATACCTTAGTAGTCCAGCTTGCATATTGAAGCCTTTCACTATAAAAGATTATTTCCGTTCCATTTTTAAGTTCGCTATCAGTTAAAAGTCCTAAAGAAAAAGCCTCACTAAGTTGAATAGCAAGAGGCTCAATTGTCGTTTCATAAAACGCATTAAATTCATTCTCGTTATAGGAATTGCTAAAGACTGGAAGGCTGACTCCAAAGTAGTCAAGAATCTTAGATTGAATGAAATTAAGTGTATCTTTATCAACAAGTTTAGGATCTAAAGAAATAGGAACATACTCGCTTTTTAAATCCATAGGTACAATTGAAGATTTGTTTTTAGATGAACCTTCAAGTGCTCTATTAAATGACTCGACAGCTTTGTTTCTATCTTCTTCTTTTAATAGACCATTAAGTTTTAGGATGCCTTTAATTTGAAATGAGCTAAAGACTGCCTTTTCTACTCCTTGAAGTAAAGCATCATTTATTCCTAGTGTTTTAAGCAAGGCTTCATGACTTGATTTACTTCCACTTCCTCCAAAGATGTCATTACCTGTATAGAACCTTCTTAAATGAATCACGTTTTCTTTAGGAAGAATAAATGGCTCACCACTTTCAAAGTAGAACTTTAAATAATAGGTTTCAGACTTATCTATGATTGGTTCTACGATAATTGGATTAAGTGGATATAAAGCTTTAAGTTCTAATGTATCTTTATCATAAAGTGGATAGACAAAGGCATTATCATTAAGCAAAAGTAATGAAACAACCTTATAGATAAACTGATAAGGCGTCATGTATTCGTTTGGTTTTGACTTCAATAAAAAAGAGAGGTGTTTGTTCCTCTCCGTGATTATTCCATCTTCACTTCTTTTAATACATCTACCTTTAAGTTTTGCACATTGGCTTGCTATTCTATCAATGCATATTAGAACAACATCTGAATTAGTTATCTTTTCTCCAAACGGTGTCAAAGGAAGAGCGATATCATTAATCAAACCTAAAGCATTAAAATTTCCTAATTTCTTCTTTTTTCTTTTAAAAATCACATTAAAACTCCTCCTTTTTCTAAAATTTGAGTAAAAGAAAAGGCTCGATTAGGGGCCCTAAAAGTATGTATTTTTTATTTCCAATCTATGCCAGAAGAATATTTATTTTTAATTGGCTTATAAAAGGAATCGTCAATAATTTTAAAATGACAGCTCTTAAAAGAAAAAGTTGTATAAAAAATATAGGTACAATCTTCCCTGTGCTTTCTAGTTCCTACTGTCATTAAGCTATATACAAGTTCACCATTTTCAATCTTACAATCATCCAAATAGTAGCGATCTTCTTTAGTTGAGAAGTCTAATGCCTTTTTAGGATACCCAGGAAGCAATTCTATTTCTTGTTCGCGTTGAAAAGGAGAATTGAATTCCTTAAAGTGAGAGACTTTCGCTTCGTTTTTCCTTTTTAATTCTTCTTCGTACTTTTGTTGCCACTCCCTTAATTCTTCAGCTTGCTTCTTTTCTTCTTCTTCGATTGGTTTTGGGTCCACTACCTCTATTTCATCGTTGAAAAATTTTGAAAAAGTAAATGTTAATTCTTCACTTTCATAATCATAATATCGAAAGGCTGTAACAATTTTCTTGCTATAATCAATTTTATCTACTTTAAATATTTGTAATTCTTTGTCATCTTCTTCATCTTTTTTCCATCTGAAGAATTTGACATCTTTAATTTCATCTAATGTCATAATGTCACCTTAATAAATTTTACCATAAAACTCGATATTTTCTTATTATTTCACAACACTTTCATAATCTAACTTATATCTAGTAAGCGTTGCATAAGCAATAATTGTCGCAACTGTTCCATCTATTCTTTTTAATCTTGAGTTTAGTTTTGATGGTTGGATATTTCCATTAACATCAACCTTAGTCTGAGTATTAGCTAAGCACCACTTGATAATTGGATTATTGTTATAGTTTAAAGTATGGTTTCTTAAGTCAGCTTCAAGCTGTTTCATAGGCTCAGATAACGTATAAACACCTTGTCTTATCTTTTCCATTTCAAAACCCATATCTTCCATTTCTTTAACCCAATATTGAGAGTTCCAAGGATCGTAACCAACCCAAAGTGGTCTAATATCATATTTATCAATCATCATTCTAAACCATTGAGTTACTAAACTAAAATCATTTTGAGAACCATCAGTTAAAGTGATATATCCTTTTTCAACCCAAATATCATAAGGAACACTATCTTCCTCTATTCTCTCTTTTAAAGCATCACTAGGCATAAAGAAATGGCTTATTAAATACTTCTTGCCACCTTTTTCAACATAAAGAACTGCACAAGTAAGGTCGGTGGTTGAAGAAAGGTCAACGCCTCCTATTGCATAACTTCCTCTTAAATCATCAATTTTAAATGTATCTTTGTTTTCAATATCTTTAAAGTTAAGCCAGCTTCCATCTTCAGTTTGCTTGATATTAAAGTCTTTACAAAGCATTGTCACTCTTGTAGCTAAGTCGTTTTTAGATTTGTTCATTAAATCTTCTAAATATGAAACTTGCTTAATTTCACCTAGACTAGGATTAGACTTTATCCAAGTTTTAGGATCAGTAAATATCTCTTCTTGTGAGTCCTGGGTATAGAGCCAAGGAAGTACACGTTCATCTTCTATCTCACCTTTTATAATCTTTCTAGCATATTCAAGTTTGCTATCTAGAAAACCTCCTACTGTTACTCCTTCAGTTGTGATAATAAAAATAAGTGGTTCTTTCTTTGTTGATTGAGATTGTTTAATTGCGTCATAAACTTTGCTATCGGTCATTTCATGAACTTCATCAATACAGCCAACTTCAATGTTATAACCATCTTTATTTTTAGATTGAGCAGACATCTTTTTAATCTTAGATTTATTTAAAGAACTTCTCTTATCGTTTTTCTTTCCAAACTTAATGCAGAAGATATTTTTACTAGTTCTTTTCTCTAAAGTTGGACTAGCTTCTCTCATGTTATTAATCTCATCAAATAAGATATTAGCTTGTTCACTAGTATTTGATGCACAGACAATATCAACACCTTTTGAAAGAAAGAACTCTGCTAGATCAATTCCAGCAATAAAGGTGGTTTTTCCATTCTTTCTAGCAATAAGAAGAATGACCTCATTAAATCTTCTAAGTTTAGTATCGCTCATCTTAAAGCCATAACTTACCTGAAGAAAAGCCTTCTCCCATAAGGTGAGCTTAAAAGGAAGCCCAGTAAAAGGAGATTTCGTGTGTTTACAAAAGGTTTCAATGAAATCTATACGAATAGAACCTGGCTTTAAATCAAAGAAATATCTAGAATTAGCAAGGTCTTTATATAAATTATCAAGAGTTTTCATTAACTCTTTACCAACTAAAATCTCTCCACTTTTGACTTTCTCATAATACTCTAAAAAGTAGTTTTTCATCTTTCTTCTATAGCTTTCTTCATAAATTCATCAAAGGCATCATCTTCTTCACTGATATCAGTATCTAGTATAGAATTTAAAGTTTTAATGATTCCTTGATAAACGCTTAACATTGATAGATAAGACTTCAAATTAGGATTAGTTCTCGTTGTTCCTTTATTTGAAACTTGAACAGTCCCTTGTTTCTTGATTGTCTTTTCTAAACTTCTAAGTTCAACAGTAAGAAATGCTGCCTTTTTAAGAAGCTCATCAACTAAAGGAAGCTTATCTTCATTACCATTTAAAAAGAGGCCTTTTAGCCTCTCATATTCTTTATAAACACATGTATTACTTTCATTATCATTCATTTAATTTAACTCCTTTCAAAAGCCTTGTAGGAATTACCATCACGCTTTTAAAATTAGGCGCTTTTAAGGCTTTTTGTGCGACTTTATTTAAGTCGTTGGGTTCTTCTTCCATCCCCTTTACAAAAGCGAACGTAAGCCCTAATTTAGCGTTATGTTCGAAGGCTATTTTCTTGCCTAGATAAAGCTCAATATCACTTAATTTAAAGGTATCATCACTCGTTTTAATAAGTTTTATTCTTCCGTCTCTTATAAGCATTGCGTTTGAATTAACTTTATAAGTAGCTTGGAAATATCGGTAAGGAAGGATTATCCTGTTATTGCAATCAAGGCACACTCCTTCGTTAATTAAAGGCGCTCCATTATTTGGATAACGTTCAAGTAAATGCCCACATAAAGGACAATGTTTCTTTTCAAAATTAAAATAATTCATTAGTAGTATGCCTCCTCTTCTATTGCGATGCGCTTGAAGATTCGCACACAGGTTTTATAGAGTTCATCATCTGCAGCAATATAGGAATAGTCCTCTTCGCTTGCCTCATCTGGAACTCCGCATGATAGCCAATCTTCCATCAGTTCCTCGTTGTTTACTGAATGTGCAAATTCATCCATTGCCTTTAGTTGGTTTGCCCTTAACTCAATCAATGCTTCACTCATTTTTACTCTGCCTCCTTATAAGCTTTAAATAGATAAGATGTATCAAACCCAAAATCCCTATAGCCTTGTAGACAAGTGCTCATATAAAAAGTATCAGGAACCATTACTCCTCTTACCCTTTCGTTCATCACATAAACAAGGGCTTTAATTGGTTTGCCATTAAGTTCTACGTCGAGGTATTCCTTCCTATAATGAGTTGGATAGGCTTCATATCTATCTAGGCTTTTTTCATCAGTTTCATCAATTTCAAAGATACCTAGCGGAACTTCACCATTAGGGTTTTCTTTGATTGTTAGATAATACCTAAATTCAAGCTCATAGCCCTTAAGAAGGAAACTACCCACCTTTTTGGCGTTTGGGCATCTCCTTCTCATTTGGCTAAGGTTTAGGTTTGAGCCATATGCTAAATAATACTTCTTCATTATCTTGTCCCTCCTAATGTCGCTTCCCTGCTTCCAAATCTCCAAGCCGAGCATCCACTTAAAGCGTTAGTCAAATGGTCTCTGCAGTTTTTGAATTCCTCGCCAATCATACCGATTCTATTGAGGTAGGTTCTCATTGCAAATTTCTCATTTTCGACTTGTGGTTTCTTTGAGCTAGCGCACTTTTGAGTTAATGCTTGGTGGTTTAAGGCAAGAGCTAAGCAAATGTAACTTCTAACCTTTCCAGCATGAAGTTCACTATTGAAACCTCTAAGTTCTACCGTGTGGTTCCCTGTGAAGAAGCTATGAAGGTTTAGAAAGTGATATCTACTATCGTGATAATGAGTATTTCTACTTCCGTAGTAGCCTTCGTACCAGATGTCAGCGAGTTGCTCCATTGTCTTAGGATGCTTCTTATTGATATTAGCTACCAAGTGTTCATCCATCTTCTTACAGAACCTTATTCTCTCAGGCTTGATTTCAAGAGCCTTATAAAGAAGGTCGTTTTTAGAAGCGATGATGTTGATAAAGTTTCTAATGGTTCTTACATCGTGGTCAGCACCATCTAAGTGGATGTGGATACCGCAACTAGCATTAGTGAATGCACCAGCCTTTCTTAAGGCTCTGACTATCTCTTGCAATGTTTCAATATCCTCATCATAGATAAGGATAGGACTTACTAGCTCGCAAGAATAATCTCTACTAGCGCTTATGACTTCACCATTTCTTTTGGTCTGACATCTTAAGGAACCATCATACATGACTTTCCATTTCCTTCCGTCAGGTGCTGTAATGACCTTGCTGTCGTAATAGTCTCTAGGTTCACTGATCGTTCCATTAAGGTAATCAGCTACAAGCTTTGAAGCCTTGTTTCTAGTGATTCCAGTGAATTCAATTTCAATACCGAATTTTTCTTTAAACATAATGTTTTTACCTCTTTCTTGAAGGTGTGTTTCTTTACCCTTCGCACATATATAAATCACTCTAAAAACACACGATAGCAACTACATTTTTGAGGTATTTTTAAGTATTTTTTTGATGCAGAAATAGGCAAAAGAAAAGGAGCCGTTACTTAGCTCCATCAAGAAGTTTTTTCATTGCTTCTTGTATCTTCTTTTCGCCTCTTGCAAGAGTATTGAAGTTACTGATATCTACCAGTTCTATTGTTCCCACACCATTGATAACGATGTGATATTTACTTTTCATCTTGTTATATAAGGTTCTTGTTTCATCACTTAAACCTCTAAGTTTTTCTTGTAACTTTTCTAATGACATAATTCATGCCTCCTCGTGTATATACATCGCTCTAAAGGCAGGTTATATCAAGTCAAATAGACACTATTTCCAAAAGAAAAGAGCCCATATTTCAGAGCTCTAATCATTTAAGCAATCAAGTAGTATTTTAATTGAAGTAAATGACCATGTTTCCTATAGAAATTCTTCCTTTATTCCTATCGGTATAACCTGTCATATTATTAAAGTGAGCATATATTCTAAATTTAGTAGTTGGCTTATCAAATTTAATTGAATATGTTTTTTGATTTGTTCTATCAGTAGGCATATTAGCTTCTAGCAAATCTAGAGAATGATCCCAATCATTAATACTATCATCCCAATAGTCAATGCTAGCTTCAGGATTATCGGCGGCATAATATCTTTCATCATCACTCCAGAAAGAAAGGTTAATGTCTATTCCAGTAACAGGCTTATCAAATTCAAATTCTAAATATGCTGTACCGAATCCTTCTTTTCTGGGACATAAATTTATATATTCATTTTCAATAAATCCTGTCCTTAGTCTTTTTGTATTAAATGTCACATCACCGATAGTAACTTCTTTCTCTTCTTCAGATGTACAATACCCTTCAGGGAAATCATATTCACCAGGAGAAATAGACAAAGATTCATGTATTTGCAAAACTTCTAAGCCTGAACGATATGGTCCTGACTTAGGTTCTTCATTATGGTAACCAATAACAGAAACATAAACATAAGGATATGGTTCAAGAGTTAAATAAATGAAGTTCCATAGTTCCTGTCTAACTGTATATGTCACAACTGATTGATTCCCATTAACTGTAACATCAACGCTAGGAATAGTACCAACTAATCTACCTTCATTTGAGAAAAACTGAATCTCAAACTCATTGTTTGGGTTATATGAACTTCCATTAGGATAAAACTTTATTTCTAATGGTTTATTTGGATCAGCAACAGAAGTAAAAGGAACAATCTCAGGTGATATTTGACTTTCTTCTAAAAGTTGACCACTAGCAGCAATATACTCTTGATAATTTGTTTCAAAATTCTTAACAAAATCAGTCAAAGTGTACATTTTATCTTTTAACGTTGTATCGAAGAACGTTTTAGTACCTAGTGAAACTTGATCCTTATCATCATTATCAGAGTCATATAAGTTCCAAAGATACGCTATAACAGCATCTTCCTGACCTTCACCACTTTCTTTGCTACTAGGACTAAATCTATCGCCGTAATAATCAATGTCAGATTTAATTGAGCTAGCATAAGAGATATTTGATAAATTTAAATTATCATAGGCAATCATAGCGAATGTAGTAGCCCAAGCCTCAGACCATGTTAATTCCATTGCGTATTCTTTTTGCTTTTTGTCATTTAAATGGTCTTTTGAAGAACTGTGAGTAGGATTATTCCATATAATTTCACCCAAACTGGCACCATAAGTTCCCATTATATTTTCAACGTAATGACCATATTCGTGAATAATAGTGCCCCAATCGTTCCATCTATTTTTCTCTATTGCACAAAATGGTTTCCAAGAAAAAGATGTTACAGTTCCAGGATAAGCTACCAACAAAGGATATTTGTTTAATGGCATTCCGGCTGCGGAATTAGCAAAATTTTGAGCTTCAGTCATAGCTTGAGATATAGAAAAGGCGTTGTTAGCTAAATTGTCAGGGTCATGAGCAACACAAATATTAAAAGTTGTCGTAGAGTTGTTTTTAACATCAGAAATAATGTCAGAACAACCATAATAGAAGTCAACAGTGAGAGCATTTAATACCCACTCTCTTCCTACACCAAAGGTTTTACCATCAGGGAAGAATCTAATAAAAGGATCATATCCACCATTTTCAAAGAAATACCAATCATCAGCATTTTGAAATGTAAATGAGAAGTTACCATTGAGATCTGTATAAGTATAATCGAGATACTCTTCTAAAAACCAAATATCTTTATCATAAAGCTCAACACGAATATTTTTCAAAGGATGAGTGTTCATATTTTCATCTTGCCAAGTCAATTGTCCTTTGACAGTCACAGAATCATTACTTGAATTTGACGAAAAGGTAGAAATACCATAAGAAACTGAATTATCTTGAACTAAACTATGTTGCGTAAAATCATCATAGCTTTTAACTACATCTTCCTCATCATATTCTCCAATTTCATCTGCATAATATTTCATTGAATCGAACCATGCATTATCTTCGCTTTCGGAAGAAACAAAAACTTTATTTTGTTCTCTATATGCAAAAATCGGTTGAGAAATATTGGTTTCGTCCTCTAGTGTTGCAATTACATTAAGTTTCGAAATTTTAGAATTTGATTGAAGTAATAGATTAAGTTTGCTTCCATTTATCAATTCGTCTTTAACTTGAACGTTTATATTATCAACAACATTAATTGTTTCAATCGCTTTATCATAAGACAGCTCGATTTCAAAAATATCACCAACATCGTTTATACGACGCATTTTGATATTTGGTCTACTTGTTTCGCTAGTATTACTTTCACTAGTATTTTCAACTATTGGCGAGCCCTCATTTAGTGGAACTGATAATGTACTAGGTGTATTACCTATGCTCCCTAATACTGTTCCTAGCATCAATAATGTCTCAAGCATAAAAACCTCCTTTTAATAAATGAATTTAATACTATCATCCGATAAAAACTCAAAAGTTATAGACATACTACAAATAGAAGATGACTTACCTTCATAATTATCTGCAATAACAATATCTAAATTTTGACTATTATTTTCTTTTAGAAATTGAAATAAAAAGCTAGGAATCTCGTAATTACGCTCAAAGGTAAAAGTTTTTCCATCAAAGGGATCGTTTTTCACGAGAAAAGAATCGCTACAATATTTGTCTCCTGTGATTTCTTCTAGTAAATAAGTTTCTTCTAACTCCGATGATGTCTGAGCATTAAGCAACAATGATACCTTAATGTGTTCACTACAAATTTCAGAAGAATAAGACTCGTAATGCCCAAAACCAATAGTGATAGGTATATCTTGCAAATAAGAGTATATATCGGTTTCTGTTCTATAAGCAATCGCATCTCTTTTTTCGTATCCATCGTATTGATAACCATTAGAAAATCGCGGAGCGTTAGAGCAAGAACATAGCATTATGGTTGAACAAAAGAGTGCCATCAAGAAATTTTTAGTCTTCACATTCATCACCAATAATATTCTAGCAAGGGCATAACCAAGTTTCAATGCATACGTCAATATATTTGTCAAGACTTATGTAACCGCTTTTTTAAAAAATCTTAAATTCCAAAATATCTGGCTCGTATTTTTCGTGAGTCCCCCTTGCTCGGTACCCCAAGGCTAATTTAAAGGCTACCTGGGGGAGGGTTAAGGCATCAATTATTTATATTTTTCGCCGAGTTTGTTAGCCCAGCTTTCAGTATAAAAGGAATAGTAACTGATGTTATGCTTCTCTCTATACTTACTAAAAAATCCACACCAGATAAGACTTGGTAAGCCAATCACTAATGACCAAATAGGTCCTAGAATTAATGATTGAACTGTGTGTCCATATTCATGTTGGATAAGCTTTAAGTCATATGGTCTAGCAGTAAAGATAAACATCCCTAGACTAAGTGAACTGCCTAGCTTCCAAGTAGTAATTACTGCTCCATGAAAGACTCTATGGTTTCTTCTTACTAAAAATAAAAAGAGAATCAATCCTAGTAAGTTTTGGATGATTCCCCAAGTCCACTGAACTAAATAAAATAAAAACTTCTTCATCTATTTTCTTCCTCCCTAACTTCAACTAAGTCACCCTCTTCATTCCATTTGTATTTTGGTAACTTACCATTAAAACGACCATGCATTTTGTTATGGCATTCTTTACAAAGCAAGAGAAGGTTATCTAAGTTTAAAGCAATTGATGGATCGTCTACGTTATCAAGCGTTAAGTGTATTTTATGATGGACCTCCGTCCCAGGCTTTCCACAGACTTCGCATCTTCCTTTTGCCCTTAAGATAACCTCTTCCCTCACCTTGTGCCAAACATCTGACTTATAGAAGTTATGTAGACGCTTTGGCTGTAGCCTTCTTGAGCTCACTGACTTTTCCATCTACATTCTCCCAAGGATAAATGTCATTACCAAAGTGACCATATTCCGCGAGTCTTTGATAAGAGATATCCTTTAATTTAAGTTCTTTTATAATGTTGCCTACTGAGAAATCAAAGTGATCATTAATGAGTTTTAAAAGCTCATCATCACTAAGTTTTCCTGTTCCAAAAGTATCTATGCTTACGCTTACTGGACTTGCTACTCCAATCGAATAAGATACAGCTACTTCGCATCTATCAGCTAGTCCTGCATCTACAATTGACTTAGCAACAAATCTCGCATAATAAGCACCGCTTCTATCAACTTTGGTATAGTCCTTGCCACTGAAGGCTCCTCCACCGTGATGAGCGACTCCACCATAAGTATCGACCATAAGTTTACGTCCTGTAAGTCCACTATCAGCATAAGGACCGCCTCTAAAGAACGCTCCTGTTGGATTAACTAAAATCTCAATACCATCAAGAGTAGAACCAAGTAAAGGAATCAAAACTTCTTCTTTAATGATTCTTTTTACTTCTTCAAGTTTTACTCCTTTTTTAGTTTGAGTACTTACTACAATTGTTTTGATATCTTTTGGCTTATTATCCTCATATCTAACAGTCACTTGGCACTTACCATCAGGCATAAGGACATCCATGTATTTTTCTTTTCTGATGTTTTCTACTGCCTTTGAAATATCTCTAGCAATCACATAAGGAAGAGGTAAGCACTCTTTTGTTTCATTAGTTGCAAAGCCATACATGATTCCTTGGTCACCTGCCCCAAGCTTATCTACTCCTTTTGCTATATCCCAAGACTGAGTAGAAACTTTAGTGATAACAACAAAATTATCAAAGTAGCCAATATCTCTTAAAACTCTTTTAGCTACTTTTTCTAAATTGACGTGAGCTTTAGAGGTAACCTCACCAAAGATAATGACTAGGTTATCCTTGATAGAACATTCAATCGCTACCCTTGAGTCTTTATCCCTAAGGAGATATTCATCTAAAATGGCATCGCTAATCTGATCACATAGCTTATCTGGATGCCCCCTAAAAACTGATTCACAAGTTACATATTTATTCATAATTGGTATTTTTCCTTTCAATTAAAAAGGAGCCGAAGCTCCTGTGCTGTTTTCTTCAATGTTTAAGTCTTGATACCTTATCTTCTCTCCATCTCTTAAGACATAAACTTCATCACTTTTACCAACTTGAGCGATGTATCGCTTAACAGCAACATCAACAAACTTCTCTTCAAGCTCGATACCATAACAAGTTCTATTTGTTTGTTCACAAGCAATAAGTGTTGAAGCTGAGCCTAAGAAAGCATCAAATACTAAGTCTTTAGGTTTAGAACTTTGAGCCACAAGATAGGCAATCAATGGTACAGGTTTGCTTGATGGATGATTCCACCCTTCCGTAGTTGAATTTCTAATACTAGCAAAGTCAAAGCAAGCCTTCTGCTTTTGATCGCCATACCAGTGATGCTTTCCGTCCCTTCTCCAACCAAAGATTACAGGCTCAAAATTAAACTTCCAGTCCGTCCTCATTAAAGGCGTATGATCTTTTCGCCAAACAAGTGATGCTCCAAGTTTAAAACCAGCATCTTCGAAGGCATCATAAAATATTCTAGATTGACTAGTCGCATAAAACTCATAGATAGAAGCATCATCACGCATTATTTCCTTTAGATTAGTAAAGGCTTTAAGTAAAAACTCGTAGGCTTCTTTACCTTTAAGATTGTCATTTTGAATTTTACCACTTGCACTATCTAAATCCACGAAATACGGTGCATCCGTAACTACCAAATTGACTTTATTTCCATCTAAAACCCTTGCAAAAGTCTCTTTAATTGTCGAATCTCCACAAATTACTCTATGCTTTCCTAAAAACCATATATCGCCTTTTTTACTAAAAGCAGGTTTTTGAAGTTCCTCATCTACATCGAATTCATCTTCTTTGACATTTTCTAAATCTTCAAGAGTAAAATCCTCAAACCCAAAATCACCCATATCTAAAGAAATGCCATCTAATTCTTGTTTTAGTTTTTCAAAGTCCCATTCAGATAATTCAGCAGTTTTATTATGGGCTAAAGCATAGGCTTTTCTTTGTTCATCGGTTAATTGGTCGAGTCTAATACAAGGCACTTCTTTATACCCTAGTTCTTTAAGGGCTAAGAGGCGACCATGTCCCTCCACTATGATATTTTTATCACTCCAAACACCAATAGGATCATTCATGCCAAAAGCCTCAATTGATTTCTTAATAGCTTCAACATCTGCTTTTTGGTGCTTTCTAGCATTATTTTCATAAGGAGTAATTTTATTTATATCTATGTATTCAATTCTAAGTTCACTCATTTACTTTCCTCCATTAAAGGCAAACATTACCGTCGTCAGTTTCGATATTTTCTTCATCTTCACTATCAGCACTTTGCCATTCTTCATCATTTGCTTTTTCTTTTTGTTCAGCCATAAAGGTCAAATCTTCGTATCTTTCGCTCCATTCCCTACCAAAATGTTTCGTTAAAAGATAAGTCAACGCTTTATAGTCAGGTCCAACTTGCTTTTTTGTTCTATGAACTTTTTTAACTTGCTGACCACCTTTATCGACTATGTATTGGTCCTCTTCTACCATTTCATATCCAACTGCCTTTTTATACATGGCACTTGCTAAATCTTTTTTTAACTCATATTTAGCTTTGTCGATTGCTTCTTGAATATCTGGATGATCTTTTTTCATCGATGAGAATGTATTAGCGTTAATTTTCAAAACTCGACACATTTCCTTTTGTGAAACAAGTTTTTTTGCACATTCAGTGATAAAGGCTAATACCTCAGGGAGTTTTCCAGATTCAACCCAATTTTTATAAATATCCGTTCCATAGATTCTTTTATTTTTTCTATTAGCCACTCATGATTCCTCCTTTCTTTGCATGAAAAAAGCCCACAGCATCTATTTTCACTATGGGCTCAAAAATATAAGTTGCTCTAGATATAATTATCTATACTACCATTTTACCCTCTTGACATATTATTTCAATGTTTCACTATGTGTCAGAGTGTTTCATCGTGTTTCAGAGTGTTCCAATTTTTCAAAGCACCATTTTTTATTAAAGATTTTGTCTTTTAGGGCTTGTATACAGCTAAAAAGACATTATCTTCTTTTGCTTATCTCGTTAAAGACTTTCAAGGTATTAAACGTATTTCAAATTTAAGACAATGTCTTTTAAAAAATCTTTTACGTGCCTTTTGCTTAAATTTTTTAACGTATCAAACATATACCCTAACGTAAGACAAAATCTTTATAGTAATTTGCCACGTTAAATCGCGTTGAAAACTCTAACGTAAACACACGTAACCCCAATATTGCCAATAATAGCCCTATTTTTGCCTATTTTAAGACTAACGTAGATAAAACTTAAGACATTATCTTACCTAACGTACTACGTTAAAACTTTCTAACGTATTTAACGTATCGGCTAACGTAGACAATATCTCTTTAAAAAGTCTTTACCTTAAATCACCTTAAATAAAACTAACGTATTTAACGTAGTGCCTAAAATACCGTAATTTACAAAAAGAAAAGGCTATGTTGAATCACCTTAATTCGGTTTAACGACTCTAACATAGCCTAATTATCTATACATCAAGACTTTTCATTACTTCTTCAGCTTCATTTAGAAGCCTATAAAGTGAGCTTCTCGAAACGTACATAGCAGACATTATTTCATCATAAGTCATAAAACTGATGTGCCTATACATGATTGCAAGTGCCATGTCCTTATTTTCTAATTTTTCGAGTGCATTAGTAGCTTTAAGCTTTAGATCAGCAAGTGCATCCTCTTCTTCTTTTATCTCCTTTTCTTTATCTAATGCCTTGATAACCCATTTCTCAAAAGGAGCTTTACCACTAGGCTGTGTGTTTATTTTTTCACCATAGATAGGGCCAGGAATCATATCAGCTTGCCTTTTATAAAACTTTAATAGTCCTCTATCCTGATGAATTTTGTTGCTTAAGTCTTTGATTTCATCTAGTACAAGTTTTAGTTTCATTGCCTATTTCCTCCTTTCACATGGGCTTTTACAGCCTCAATTAAGGCATCCTGCGTTCTTTCCTTTTTATCAAGTGCCTTAATGACATCTTCATCAATGGTTCCTGAACCAATTATTCTTATCACTACTACTGAACTAGCCTTTTGACCTTGCCTATATAATCTTCCGATTGTTTGTTGATAAAGTTCTAATGACCAAGTTAGTGAAAACCAAACTAGAACATTCCCGCCTTCTTGAAGATTGAGCCCATGCCCTGCTGATTGAGGATGGATAAGGCCTACACTTATTTCACCTTTATTCCATTTTTCTATCGATTCTGGCTTATCCAAGATTTCAAAAGAGATATCTGTCTTATCTCTTATCTTCTTTAGCCTATTTTCGATCCTTTCCAAATCAGATTTAAACCAATAGGCAACTAATATAGGCTTTCCGTTTGCTGCTTCTATAATATCCTCAAGTGCATCAAGCTTCTTATCGTGAATCCACTCAAATGTTCCATCGTTTTTGTAGATGCCTCCATTTGCAATTTGAAGCAGTTTACTAGATAAAACACCTGCATTAGCAATGGTGATATCTTTATCCTCAAATTCCAAAACGAAGTTTTGTCTTATAGCATCATAGATTTCAAATTCCTTTTCACTAAGTACAACTGGATAATCATTGATAATGAGACTTGGCATTTTAAGATGATCAATTGACTTCATTGAAATGGTTATGTCCTCAATAAGCTTATAAATAGCTTTCTTCGCCCAAGGTAGAGGCTTATAAGAAAACACTATCTCTTGATTTCTTTTATCTGGTTCAAAGAAAGATTGTCGGTAATTGCTAATGAATCTTCCTAGTCTCTTTCCTTTATCGAGAAGTTTATATTCAGCCCATAGGTCCATAAGTCCATTACTTGAAGGAGTAGCCGTTAAGCCAATGATTCTTTTTACTAGAGGTCTTACTTTATTAAGGGCTTTAAATCTTTTTGATTTACCATTCTTGAAGGATGAAAGCTCATCTAGAACAATGGTGTCAAAGTCAAACCGAACTTTACTCTTTTCAATTAACCATTCGACATTTTCTCTATTGATGATATAAATATCTGACCTTTCACTTAATGCTCTTTTTCTAGTTTTTTCATCACCTACACAAAGGGAGAATTTTAAATCCTTCAAATGATCCCACTTCTTAATCTCATTTACCCAAGTGTTAATACAAACCCTAATAGGGGCAACAATAAGAACCTTATGAGCTTCAAAAGAGTCAAAGAGTAAATCGTTAATTGCAGTTAAAGTAATAATCGTCTTGCCTAAGCCGACATCCAAAATCAATGCGTTCTCTAAATGGTTTTCAATGAAGTTTATGGCATATTTTTGATATTCATGTGGTTGAAATTCCATCTTTTCTTCCTCCTTCAATTTCATCGAGTATCTTTTCGATTTCTTCTTTCTTATCTAGGACATAGACTTTAAATCCTAGATTTCTTAACTCTTCGTGCCTTTTTACCTGTATTGGTCTTGGCATTTTTTTAGGTGCCTTAACTTCCACAAAGCCAATATGACCAAATGCGATGAGAACTAATCTATCTGGAATACCTATGTAACTAGGTGAATAAAGTTTTAGTGCTAATCCGTTTCTTTTCTTAACTGCCTTTATAAGTTGCTGCTCTATGTATTTTTCATTCATTTTTAAATCCTGCTTCCCTTTTACATCGACACACAAGTTACAACTACAACGACCAGTTCCTTATATTTATATACGCGCCTATATAAATACATAATTCCTATTTATTTCTCACTGTCGGTCTAATAAGAATTAGTTGTGTTTACTGTGTTTCGTGTTTGCATTTAATCTCTTTTTATATATTCTTTGTCTTCCATAAATAGGCAAATTTCTAATTGTTGAGGTTCTTTCCCAGCCACCTATTTGTTTCATAATTGCAGCAAGTTGATAAGAATCACTAGACTTTAGATCACTTTGTGATTTACCAAAACACTCACACCAAATCTCGGCATTCGAAACTTCCGTTCTTTGAATTGTCCCTTTTTCACAAATAAAATCATCACCATTTAGAAAAGAACGTCTTTTATATAGATCCATTTCATGCCAATTTTTAGGAAGAAGCCTATTAAGATATTGTTCTACAATTCCTACTCTTTCATCTTGCTCTAGTGCTTCATTTTGATAATCCGTCGCGATATCAAGTAAACTGCCTTCAAGGTACAACTCCTCGCCACTTTCATAGATTTCTTTTGCTTCAGACCAAAATTGATCTCTATAGTTTTTATCATTTTCATCCCACATTCTCTTTTGGAGTGTTTGATTGCATTTGACAATCCAAAATCTACGATTACCTGTAATGTCTCTTAAATAACCTCTGCCATCACCATTAACCGTAGCAAAAATAACACATTGTCTAGGATGCGACTCTACCACTCTTCCATAACTTGCACGGTACTTGTCATCAGTGGTTGAAACAAAAGATTTAACCTTTTCAATATCTGCTTTCTTCATACCAGAAAGTTCGCCTATTTCAATCAGCCAATTACCCTGTATTTTCTCAGCAGCGGTCTTGTCGTTCATATCAGTTAAAGAAAGGTTATCTGAGAAGAACTCCTCACCTGCTAGATATTTAATAAGCGTTGACTTTCCTATGCCTTGAGCCCCATCTAAAACTGGAATGCTATCAAACTTTGTCCCTGGATGATATGCCCTAGCTACACAGGCAGCAAAAGTCTTTTTAGTAATAGCTCTCGTATAGTCATTATCATCAGCACTTAAAAATTTAATGAATACCTCTTCTACTCTTTTAACACCATCCCATTTAGGCAAAGAGTCTAGATAATCCCTGACTGGATGAAAACGCCTATTATCAACAATAGAATTAAATGCTACTTCAAAATTACGCTCTTTAAACTCAATGTACTTCTTATCAATATAAAGCCTTAGCTGTGATTCATCAGCTTCTCTCCAAAACCTATTAGCTTTTGGTCTATCCCAAGGAACCCTGCCAATAACCTCAACTCGATTAGATAGTTCGTTATAAGCAAAACCCTGCAGATTCTTATCGTTTTCTAAAATTATTTCTAAATTCTTTGAAGTATTTTCAATTGCTCCATCAATTCCTATTGATAATTTTGATATCCAATCTTTTATAGGTTTAGCTTTACTAACAATAGGACTTTTGCTTTGACCATCATCATTTATTTCATCTTCATCGAATTCCCCATTATCTAAAATTAGCTGTGTTCTTACGCGCTCATCATCACGCGCCACTTCCTTCATCTTCTTTACGGCATCATTATTATCACTGCCAAATAGATGAAGCATGACTAGTTGAAAGGCATTAAGTTCTCTGCCACAAGCAATATCAGTAGCATGATGAGAAAAGGCATACTTATCATCATAGATAATTAAGCCACCTTTAGAATCAGCACTTTTTAAGCTATATCTATTATTTTTATCAGTTGGCTCATAAACATCACTTAAATAAGTCTCAATGGCTTCTTGAACTGTATAAGCTCTACAAAAAGCACCTATAACTCCCTTTAGCTCAGTAGGATCTTTTTTCTTTCTTCCTCTTTGAACATTGTTTTTAGGCAGTTCATCGGGCGTTAAAGGAAGAGTAGAAATGTCATGCCACATAGGATAATCAGCTAAAAACTTATCTGGATTAAGAACCTTTCCTTCTATTTTCTTAAAGATGAACTCGCCGTTTTTTGGAGTAGTTGGATAAAACATTAATTGAGCTATTCTAAAAGAACATGCATCAAACTGTTCAATGCCAAATTGAGATGCAAAGAGTCTAGCGATAGCATTATATTCATCAGGCGTAACATCCCTACTTAAAGGAACGATCACCCTGCATCTAGGTTCTTCTTTTGTATGGCTATGTGTAGTGTATAAACAAGATAAATATTTAGATTCTGCAGTGAATTTATCAATAAATCCTAATTTTGCCTTATCTAAATCAAGGGTAAGCATTGAGCGAAACAAGACTTCACTTACACCTCTTTTTGTGCCTTTTAACTTACCTCCAACAAAGCCACCATTATCTTTAGCCTTATTTCTTTCTTCTTTATTAAAGTGCTTATATTGCTCTACGGTTTCACTTGTATATTTAGTATTAGATAATCTTTGGCAAAGCTCATCAAAAGTTACTTCTTCATTTGCCCAGAATTTAGCTTCACAACTATTTCCAACCGCAATGCTATATTTTCTTTCATACATTATTAATTACCTCCTTTGATTAATCTTTCTGATAAAAATTGCACTCATATCCGTCTGCTCTTAAAAGTAAGTCACTAGCCCATGAAGGCGATTTACTCATAAGTGAAGTCACTTCTTCTAACTTAGTTTTTAAACTTGCTTCAATAACTACTTCATCGTGAATATGCATCACTATGTCGTATGATTTTAAGTTATGAATAGAATTACAAAGTATGTCTCTAGCCGTAGCTTGAACGATATTTTCAACAAACTTAGGACCATAAGAATCTATTCTTTCCCATTTCTTGGTATTTCCTACGCCCTCATATGTAATGTCACCATTTATGTCACTGATTCTTGGCCTTATATAAGCAAGAGCTCTGCCACTTGGAAGTTTTATAAACAGGACACCTTTATCAAAATATATGGAAAGCCTATACAAACTAACTTCCCTATGTTCTTTGATAACCGTTCTTATAGCCTTATCTATATCCCACCAAAACTTAACAATATGCGGATTAGCGCTTCGCCAACTATCGACTAACTCTTGAAGTTCATCTTCTTTTAAACCTGCATCAAGTGCTCCCATTACTTTAAGTGCACCAACACTTCCACCGTATCCGCAAGCCAAATTTGCCTGTTTGCCTTTTGGTCTCAAATCACCATTTATGCCGTGTTTTACAACAGGAACCCCGTACATTTTTGAGGCTGTAGCACAGTAGATATCTTCACCATTTTTAAATGCATCAAGAACCCAATTTTCACCTGCATACCAAGCCAAGACTCTAGCCTCAATAGCGCTAAAATCAGCTACTATAAACTTATGGTTTTTCTTAGGAATAAAGGCCGTTCTTATAAGCTGAGAAAGCACATCTGGTATATCGTCATAAAGTATGTTTAATGCTTCAATATCGCCATTTTTTACAAGTTCTCTAGCACCTTCTAAGTCAAATAAATGGTTCTGCCTTAAGTTTTGAAGTTGCACGAATTTAGAAGCAAACCTACCTGTTCTCGATGCGCCATAAAACTGAAACATGCCTCTGATTCTTTGGTCAGATAACTTGCATTTTTCCATTGCCTCATACTTTTTAATTGATGATTTAGAGGTTTGTAGTCTTAATGCTAGAGCGGAAGAAATAAGGTGATTTGTAGTAGATTTTATTAACCCTTCAACATTCTTTTTCCCTAGATCTTCTACTTCTAAGCCTTGTTCTATTAACCATTTTTTAAGCTGTGTAACTGAATTTGGATTTGATAAATTAGTTAGGTTTTGCAGGGAATTTAATAGATTTTCATTAGTTTTTGCAGCGATATCAATTGCATTACTTACTAGGTTCTTATCTATCAGAACTCCTCGGTCGTTTATCATTTCGCTTTCGCTATATTCCCTCCAAATAAAATCTGGAATCTTAATAGCTCTTAGCCTTTTAATTATCTCTACTTCACTATCGACATCATGCTTGTTATATTCCTTAAAAAGAGCCCATTTACTAATATCATGAATTGGCAAATTTCTAGTTCGCATCTTGTTTGATTTAGTAGGTTTGCATGGAACACTAAAATAGCGAATGAGATCTTTCCCTTCATCAAGTTTTTGTTTATCTAATTCAAGTACTGTCCCTATATCTTTAAGAGACTTTGGTAAGCCTAGCATTGAGGCATAAACCATCGAACAACGCCAAGAGGAAGGATCTAAATATGTATGAGTTGGTAAGCCTACGTATCTAGAAAGACAGACCCTTTCAAAGGATGCATTATGTGCCCATTTAAGAACATCATCACTTTTAACAGCCTCAATTACTTCTTCTGGTATCTTTTCACCACTTTTTAAATCAATAACCTTTGCTTCATTAAAATCAACGCTATAGCCAAATAAAAGGATCTCAAAGTCCTTATCTTCAGCATATCTATATACACCACTTTTAGAGATATCAGTGCTTGAATATGTTTCTAAATCTATTATCAAATTATGCATAATAAATTCACCCCTTAATAAACAAATAGGGTGATAAGAGCTTCCTCCTACCACCCTTAAAACTTCTAATTAAAATAAGTAATCTTCGTCATCGTCAGCATCTTCTAGATTGCTAAAATCACTTTCAGCTGTAGCTTTACCACCAAGTCTCTCGCCATCAGCTATCTTTTGAACGTTATTAAGTCCACAAGCGATGCCCTTAGACATTCCAGTGTTATACGCATAGAAAGTAATTGATGCCCTACCATAAATTCCTGAATAGATTTCTTCTTCTAGATTTAAGATAGGTTCACAATTAGCATCAACGATTCCAGGTTTAGTTCTTGATTTAGCATTGACAAAATAGCTGTTTTTATAGGCTTCGTCTCCTGCTTTATCGATATCACCATCACGTAGGACACTTCTAAGTGAAGCAAGAGGAGGTACAACTTTAGAGTTGCCTTTTAATTTATTTGCACCTTCTTCATATGCCGCTTTGATAGCATTATTGATTTTATCAATAGTGAACTTATCATCTTTAGAGATAATAAGAGATACACTATAGACTGGTTCAGCCCCTTCTACAGGGCTTTTTGGTGTTAAGAGATTAGCATAAGAAAATCTCACGTTTTTAGAAGTAATAACTTTAGTTTGTTTATTCATAATAATTTGTCTCCTTTATTCATCTTTAAAATCATTAACAGCTAGATTCATTTCTGGTCTTTTATCATCAATGCTTACTAAGGTTGGCTTGCCTTGTGGCTTATAGACAAATTTATCTAATAGCTCCACAAACTTCGCCTTGCCTAGAAGCTTTGTTAGTTCAGTAATGCTACGAAGTTTTTTCTCATAAGGATCATATCCAGCATCCTCTACGATTTTGGCAACTTCGTCTTCTTTACTAAACTTACGATTAGAACGACCTTCTACCACTTTGTATTTAGACCACTTTTTACCTTTTAATGCTTCATTTAAGGCATATTCTTTAATTGAATTAGCCCACTCGACCAAATCATCAGTTTTACCGATAATCTCTTCGATTTCTTCATCAGTAAGTAAATCGGCAGTCTTAAATTCATAAGCAGCTAGTTTAAGGTTTTCAAGTGCTCTAGCAGTACACTTGACCCTAGCTTTACAAAATCTACAATGCTCTCCAGGTGCAAATTCCCCTTTACCTTCAAATGCCAACTTTGCCTTTGGTGCTAAGAAATTATTAGCCCAGTCTAGGAGTTCATCTTTACTCATTTCATAGGTGCTGATGTTACCTATCCTAGGTTGGAAGATAGTCATTGAGATTTTTGGTGTGTCATATAGGCAAGAAAAGAGATTTAAGGCTCCGAGCGAATAAAGCATCATTTGTGGATTTTTCTCACAGGACACCTTAACACCAGCCCCATTTTTATAGTCAATTACATGCATGACTCCATCTTCTATAATCAAGCAGTCACAAGTCCCAAAACCCTCAGGTACAAAGTTAGAAAAATCCACTTTTTGTTCGATTAGGATTACAGGATCATTGCATCTTTGCTTAATCTCAGTAATTAAGTCCATGATGTAATTAACGTACTCATCGCTTGCCTCTTTTAGCTCTTCACTAAACTCAAAGTCTTGTGGCAATTTTTCATCGGTATGGATGCCTAGTAGCTCACATAATCTAATCTCATTTAGCAAGTGAACCATAGTTCCTTCACGACTATAAATTGTCTCAATATCTTCAAAATTAGCCGAGATTGAAGGGGATTTTGTACAATTTAGCCAAATATAAGCACCTGAAGCAGATAGCTTAGCGTGTTTTTCACTTGCCATATTTAAAGCCCCTCTGCTTCCTTTAATAGTTCTTCATAATCATCAGGATTAACCTCTGACAATTTGTTAGAACCATGCTTTTTAAGTAAAGCCTTAACATCGCTAGTCTTACCTGCTCTAGACTTTTCAGTTAGTACTTTTCTAACGCCCTCTAGCGTAAGTTTGACAGTTTTAGCTTCTGCCTTACCTAACACTTCTTCTGATGCTTCTTTTTCTCCATCATTTAATAGGCTTTTAGCTTCTTTAGCCTTCTCAATGATTTCAGTTAAAAGAGCATCAATCTTTTGAATTTCTTTTTTCTTCATCGTCATTTTTCCTTTCTGCAAGGAAGCTCCCACTTTGAAGGACGATGATTTTAGAAAGTAAAGACAGTAAGTTTACGAACTCTTGAATAGGATTCATGTTTGGTTCGTTCTTATTTTCTTCTTTCACTTTTAATCACCGCCTTTCTTGTGGGTTTGCTTAACCCTTACACTTTCAAAAGGAAGCAAACTTTTATCTTTGGAACCTTGATGAAAAATTATTTCAAAAGGTATTTAGCTAAAAAGTAATAGTCTTCTTCGCTTATTCCTTCTTTAGCTTTAGCAAGAGCAGTCTTTATAGCCTTTTCGATAGCTTTATGACTAACTCCGTAAATATCTCCTATCTTTTGATAGGTTAAGCCTTCTTTAAAATAGAGCTTAATCTTTTTAAACTGCTCCTCTGTTGAAACGCTTTTTATTACATTCCAAAGTAATTTATTAGCCTCATTAAAAAGAGATAGTTCCTTAGGATCGAGGCTACTATCATCAGCAGGCTCAAACTTAGTTTCGGCTTTCATAGCATCAAGCGATGCTGGCTTACCGCTTTTAGAAAATGGACACTTTTCGCAGTCTTCCATGCAACGCTTATAACCAACGCTATTTTTAGCAGGTATAAGGCATCGCTTTTCCAACTGTTCTTTTTTCCATTCTCGCCATATAGGTCTTTTGTAGAGAAGATAATCGTGGCGGTCAACATAGATAGTCTCTAGGACCTTGCCATGATCATCTTTAAGCTCAATGTAGTAGCTTCTCTCGTCAGTCTCTGTTTTAAGTTCGACTTCTGATAGATCACTACAATGGTATTTTTCATCTTCATTTAGCCCTTCTGCCTCATCAGCAAAAGAGTCAATTTCTTTCTTTATTAAATCGTTATAATTATCGTTATCCACCGTGTTGCACCTCATATTTGAAGGCGCAAGCCACAGCGAGCAAAAACTTATGAGGTAGTGCTTACTGCGGCCTTTGCCTAACAGAAAGCGCAACTCGATTCACCTAAGTTTTGCTTTTACGAAAACCGACAACATATGAATCGGAGACATTGATTTTCCGGAGTCAAGTGTCCCTTATTGTCAGTTAAAATTGTTTATTAAGACTTGTATCTCTAGTCTTGGTTATCTAATTCACGAGCAAGCTCTTCTTCTTTAAAAAGCTGCCAAGAATTAATTGTTAAGTGACCTTCAGCATCATAAGAATCAGGTTCTAGCACATCAGTTTCTAAATAATCTCTTAGACTCGTAATTCATCACCTCCATTCACCAAATCTATCGATGATTTGCGTATAATTTATGAATTCACACCTAAGTTTTATCATTGATTTTTTAATAAGTAAAAAGTCGCTCGGTAATCAATTACCGATACAAAAAGACACTAAAAAGGCATAAAAAAAGAGGCTTTTTAGCCTCAATAGTTACAAATTAATCATTTTTCTATTAACTTTGTTTGTTTTTAATATTTAAGTTCTCTGTTAGAGATTCAAATTCGGCAATTGATTACCGAGAATTTTGCCCTAAGCTACAAATTTAGCTATCCATTTATCACTAAGTTCGAGCAAACTTTCGAGATTGTTACTTTTCAAAGCATTATAAACAGGCAACATTCCTTTTCTAGGATAACTATAAATTATTGTTTTAAATATGACCATTTCTCCACTAACAGCACCAGCAAAAGGTACATTCCCCTTCTCTAAAAGATCATAAATGTATGGTGCAGACAATCTTAAAGTTAAACCTAGTTTTATGAGTTCAACTCTATCGATGTTTTTAGATTTAACTTCATCATATCTATATTCTTTTATCTTTTTAACATCAACATCGCTCTTAGTCGCTAGATCCTCATAGGTATGGATATACCCTTTCTTTCTAGCTTTATCTATATGGTATTGAAGGGTTTTACCAAGTGATAAAGCGCGTAATTCTTCTTTATGCTTTTCAAAATGGCATACGCAATTATTCGCAATTTGCATTATCAAATTAAACTGGTCAGGATTTATTTCCCTCTCTTCTACTCTGTCAGAAGGACTACTCAGTAAAAAATTGTCCTTACTAAGTTCGCCATTTTCATCGATACCAAATCTTTGAATATCAAAAATCAAACAACATTCATGAGCATGATTTAATCCATATTCCGTTAATACATATTTTTTGTTATCAACATACTTAGGATCATTAACTACAAGCATCTTGTTTATATACAAGAACTGCTCTTTTTCTAATGCTGTTTGTAAAAAAAGATTTGTTGTTAATAAATGAGCTAATTGATCAGAAGCAATTACAAAACTTTGATTGCGTTTTAGCACACCTTTTTTAAAAAAGAAAGGTTTTATATACGCACCATCAACAAAATTTTTGATTCCTTCTACTTCATTAATTCCTAGTTCTTGAAGTCTTATTCTAGCTGAAGTTAATGTAACCCCAAAGAACTTAGAAAATTTATCTAATGCTTTTTCATAAAGTTCATATTTTGTTAGTTCATTAGCTTCATCTTTTTCTTTTATGTTATCTAAGATTTCATTCCACTTAATTATGGCGGTTTTCTTTGGCATTAATACACGTGGTGCTATACACCTGGCTTGCCATTCCATCCACGCAATCTCACTATTAGAATAGTAAGAATCGCCATAATAACAAACCGCACATTTAAGTTCGTCGTCTAATAATTGTTGTAGTTCAAAATAGTTACTATGAAAGAACCAATGAATGGCCTCATGAACCATTGTATTTCTATAAACCCCTATCGGATATTCCATAACAGCATCAAAGTTAATGAGAACTGTGCCTGGCTCGACATCTATTATTTCGGTTTCACCACTAGGAAGAAAATCAAAATCCTCATCCTTTTTATAAACTTCTACTCTATCTTTAGCAAAATAAGTTTTGCCATATATCCTATCACCCAAAGGAGCATAATATACTTTAACTCCTTTAGTTGCTAACATATTTGCAACATCAAGTCTAATCGGCTTTTCTAAAGCTTCAGGGCAAAATTCCTTAAGAAACTTAGTCGCATAACTGTCCATTTCGTCTTTAGAAATGATAGGAACTAAACTACTAGAAATAGTTTCAGGTTCTTCATCTAATTTTTTAACTTCGTCTTTCCCTTTTGGCGCAAAGCCATTTTTAAAAGAGCCTTTCATAGCAAAGATGAAATAACCAGACTTGTCTACTACAGGTGGCCAGTCGCTATCCGGGTTTAATACACCATCACAAATTTGATAATCGGCTCTAAAATGAACTTCAAACTCAACATTATCTTTTTTATTTTTTGTGTAATGAACGGTTGTTACTCTAATCGTGCTAATCTGAAAATCATCATAAGTATGGCTCTCGCCAGTATCTTCATCAAAAATGGTTAGATCTTTTTGTTTAATATATGATTCAAGAGCGTCTTGGAGGGTATCAATATAATTTAGCTGAATATATTCTTTAAACGAATTATATTTATACACGACAATAACACCTCCTGAAAACGAATCAAATCAAAGTTCGATTAATGAAATACATAAAAATATACTCGAATATTTTATCATGAAAACGGGTGGATTTACTATGAATTGACGCAGTAAACAGACCTGTTTCTTAAATGGTTAAAACATTATTTTTTATCCTCAACAAAAGTTATAAATTTCTCGAAATATTCATCTTTTTTAGTGGCAAGTCTATTTAAATAGTCCTCAATATCATTTTCTGCTATGTGACCATTGCTCTTTTCTTTGTCTGTATGAAGTTTTGCTGCTTCATAGCAAACAAGCGAAATGACGTAAAGTAAGTCTTTACCGGAAAGGTTGGACTTCCACTCTTTGACGAATTGGTTATTTATAACATTTTTTGTCAGTATCTTGATTTTATGATCTCTTGGATCATAGAAAGATTGGCCAAGATAATCATCATCACATAATTCATAATCAGCAATGTCGCCTTTATTTCCGTGCACTTCTGATGATGATACAGATACCTTAGCCTTTAAAACATCAGAGAGCTTACCACATGTTGCAACTATATTGTATTCGTCATTCAAATCACCGCCGCTGAAATCAATAACTAAATAACCTATAGTTTCATTTAACATAACTCCTTGGTTTATATCAAATAAAGTCTCTTTAAAAGTTAGCTTTCCATTTGAATTATCTGAAATCATAACCAATTCATCATCAATTGAGTCTCTATCAAAATATAATTTAATTTTCTTGTGCCTTACGTCTGGGACAATTGTCATTTCATGCTTTTCAAATTCAATCCCATTTTGAGGATATATTATTTCTTCCTCAATCACTTTTATTTCACAGCGGCATGTTGTCCCATTGCATGAGGCGGTAAGAAGAACACTGCTGTCACCGCTTGCCTTTAAGCCTTCAATTAAAATGCTTTTTTGAGGTATATTTCCTACCAAATCATCATCGTTAATTTCTATCGAGCTAGTAAATGAAACATACTGTTGTTCGTTACCATAAGCGTTAATTTCAATGATATCGCCACTATTGATCAATTCTTTATTTATGTCTAATTTAAGATCGTATTTTTTCCCAGCAGTTATTGTAATTTTAGAACGTACAAAATCTATTGCTCCTGATGGAGGTGTTTTAGGTTCTTTAGAATGTCCGCTGCCAATGACTTGAGTACTCTTAAGATCTTTATTAAGAAAAGATAGGAACTCGCGGTAATTTTTTGTACCTGATAGAGAGGTATTTTCTCTTCTGTTTTCTTTAGTGGCTATATTAAATGCTTCTCTAATAAAAGGATCAACTTCAATAGTGAGTATTCGCCCAAAACCTTTGTTAATATCAAATCCAGAACGATCATCTTTTAATAATGAAATATTGCGTTCATTTAAAAAATAGTCCAGTTCTTCATAAAAGTTTTCAATTGTTAAAATTCCTGATAAAACTTCTGCTCCTTGAGATTTTTTGAACCCAAACATTTGCGGTTGATTGTCATAAATTACATCCCTGCTATCCTGAACAAGAATTTCTATTCCGTTTGTTTCTTTATATTTATTTTTATAAAACTTCAAATTAGCTATAAATTCTCTCTTTTTAAAAGTAAACGAAAAATCTTTACTATAAAAAGGTTCTTCAAGCTTATATTCAGGACTATTTGTAGATAGTCTACCGTTTTCGCCAAAAGCAACCAATTTTATTATATTGTCATCATTCATTAAGATATTTCGCAATAAGAAAACTGATTCTAGGCCACGCTTAAATTCTTCAAAGTTGCTAGGAATATTGACTT
>UQOB01000004.1 GCA_900542595.1 uncultured Mollicutes bacterium
AAACCCTTTAATCGGCCAAAAGAGCGGGAAACTCGCGCGAGCGAGTATTAAAAATGGCAGGTCACCATCGACGATTACGACTAGCTTAGTTCTCATTCAAGCTTTCCTCTGGGCGGTTTCGTGTTTAATCACTGTCGTCTATGATACCGGGGTCCCATCGTATACCTTCTACCGCGGGGATTATATTTTGACAGTCAATCCTAATAACTATCAGAAAGCTTTAGATTATATCGAAAATTATGATGGGGTGGAGGATGCGGCTTTCTTTCAGATTGGTAGCGAAGTCAAACTTAAAAAAGGCGAGATTAACTATGGTTCTCGGGGTACCGAGCTCGTGGGGGTGGAAAGCTCAAAAGATTTAGTCTTTTTCATTCCGGATTTCGATATTGATAGTGATATCGCTAAAGCCTTCGATGAAAGTGAGGCTCCTCTCATTCCGTCTTACCAAGAAGCGGGGCTTTTAAAGGGTGCAACAGTTGGCGATAAGGTGACCGTTAATGGAGTGGAAACCGAGATCATCTATGTCAATGAGGTTTTTAATAATCACACTAACCAATGCATTACTAAGCTGGATGTGGTCCAAAAAGTCAGTGGTCAATGGGCAAGTAACCAAATAATCATTAAAGGGGAGTTAGGGGATTTCTCTCGGGCCCGGGAAGACTTTGCGCCTTATGGAGTTTTATTTAATACCTCTGATTATTTTGCAACTTCCACCTCCAGCGATACTGACTTTAATCAGGCTCTTAGCCTATTGAACATCGTCATCTACGTCATCGCCGGGATGGCGGTCTTTAATTTAATTGTCTCCGCGAGCTTAGAACGAAAACGCGAGTTCGCTAATTACCAATTAACCGGGGCAACTAAAGGCGATTTATATAAGATGATTATCATTGAAGCCATTGTCATCGCTTTAACCGGTATTGTAGGTGGTTACCTCGTTTCTGAATTCGTGAGCTATATTGGGCCCGCTTTCGCCTTGGTCATCGATCGATATCGACCAGTTGTTTTTACCTCGTTAACGATGATTTTGATTGTCGTTATCTCGTGCGGCATAACCTTAATCGCTCAGATTGTGTCAAACATCATTGTCTGCAAAAACGCGAAAAAGAATGAGACTTTAGCGAGATTATCAGATTTTAGAAACTAAAGATTGCTTTGCTTATTAGTAAGATGGGGTAAGTTCGTAAAAATAGGGCTTCTTGAACCCCTATATTTTTTATATTGAAAATATAGGAAAACTAATCAAATACTGACTATGGCAGACGTAAGTTCCAGTGAATTTATTAAAGGTTATACCAAGATCATTCTTTGCGCTTATTTGTGTAAAGGCAGGAATTATCTTAATGCGGTGATAAAGCAACTTTTATCCCACTCTGATTGTCTCAACCTTATGTGTAATCGCGACCACCGTCATTAACCTCGTTAAGAGAAACAAAACACGAAAATATTACTTTCTCGATAAGGAAACTTCTTTTAAGTAACAAAAACGTAAAAACCATTAATATTTATTAGATTTGCAAGGATTTTTAGTTTTCTATCATCCTAAAAATATTTTTAAACTTCCAAAAAATCATAAGATTTTTTGTTATATATAGGCCCTTTTTCATCTTTCTTTCTCTTGTCTATAATCGCGGTGTAATGGAGGTTATGCGATGATTAAAGGCATAATATTTGACCTCGATGGAGTCGTGGTCTTCACCGATGAATATCACTATCTGGCGTGGAAAGCGGTCTTTGATGAAGAAGGTTTAAAGTTTGACCGAAAGATGAATAAGAAACTCCGCGGGGTTAGTCGGACGGAAAGTTTAGAGATTGTTCTTAGAGAAAATAACGTTGAGATGAATCAAACAAAGAAAGACGAAATTCTTAAGAAAAAGAATGACCTCTATGTGGAACTCTTGCATGAGAAACTTAACCCCTCGTGTATCAGTGAAGAAACAAGAGACATTTTAAAAACCTTAAAAGATGCTGGTCTTAAGTTAGCTGTCGGAAGTTCTTCTAAGAATGCCCGTTTGATTTTAAACAAGATTGATTTAATGCACTACTTCGATGAGATAAGCGATGGCACAATGATTAAAAAATCGAAACCTGACCCAGAGGTTTTCTTAACCGCGGCATCTTTAATTCACTTAAAACCCGAAGAATGTTTAGTAGTGGAAGACGGGGAAGCTGGCATTATCGCTGCTATAAATGGTGGTTTTCACCCAGTGGGAATCGGTGAGGAAATTTCAAAGTCGCTCACTTTTACTCCTATTAAGTCGCTCAAAGAGTTACTGACGATTTATAAGCAATTCTAAAAAGCCGTGAAATGACGCTCGAACGTGATTAACTTTGCGTGAATGAGTGCTTAAATTTGTTCATTTTTCAAGTTTTTTCTCAACGCTTTTAAAAGAAAAATCGCCTTTATAAACTAAGAGCCAAGGAGAGACAAAATGAAAAAATCATTTGCTGTTTTACCAGTTTTACTCGGCTGTGTCGCTTTCCTTTCCAGCAGTAATTTAGGAGCTGTAAAGGTAGCGAGTGACTACGGTCTTCATGACGTAACCGTCAAGAATCTTCCGGGCGAAACTATCGATTATCCGCCTGTCGGAACCAGGGACGAAGCCTCGCCCATGATGTCCATTTGGCAGAGTGGAAATTTCGGGTTTAAGAGACTCGATGACCGCCGGGTGGCGGTAACCGGAACTGCCGGTTGGGGGCAACGTTGTGACTACGGGGCGACTACCTTCAGTGGAAACCGGTTTGAAGTATCAGTGGACTTAACTGATTACACACGGGGCGATGTCCTCGGCTTATCCCTCGGTCCCCAAGGTATCTATAACGGGGAAGGTGCTCAAGGCTTATGCATGGATATCGTCAAATGGTCATACGATGACGAACATGCGAATGAGTACATGATTACTCTCAATGGTGGCACCAATAGCGGTCTTGCTCATAACCAAAGTATTGAAGGATGGAAGAACACCGATGCTTTATGGCTCGATTCCTATGTTGGAGCGGTCGTCACTGCGGATGATAACTGCATCAATATCGGCTGGACCATCGACGGGGATAACGTCAAGATTCACGTCAATGAATATGAAAAAGAATTCCCGGTCGATGCCATCTTTGCTAACTTAGACTATGAAAAAGGCTTCTGCGTCAACTTCTGTAGCGGCTACCAAGCCGGTCCGAGAACCTTCATCGTTAACTACGTCGAAGACGCTGATGACATGGCCTATTACGATCAGGACAGCGGCACCTATTACGAAGTCAAAAAACAAGTGGAAGACTTCGTTAATGCGGTGAAAGATGTCACTCTTAACACCACGCAAGATTTCATCGATGCCTACGGCTTAACTAAGAACGTTCATCTCGATGATCTCTATAGTTATGACCAAGTTTATTTAAGAAGAACTTATGATCCGGCTTTAGAAAACCTACAAAATAAAGCGGTCGAAAAGTTCGGAAACTCCGTCTATGTCGAACTCTTAAATTACTACGTCGATGAACTCACGACTTTAGTCAGCGATCTATCGAATGAAGAAAACCTCCTCAGTGCCTTATCGACCATCGATATGATCAATAACCTCAATACGGAAATTGATGGTTTAGAACTCACCGATGAAGAAAAGACCGAAATTGAAGGTATCCGAGCGGAATTTAATACCGCTATTCCGACCGTTCAAGAAGCGGCCGGTGCACGGTATAGCATTGTCGTCAATGATGTCATCGATAAGATGAACAATGCGAAAACCTTAGAAGAAGTTAGAGCAGCGGAAATCGCTTATAACTCCATCTCGACCACCTTCCGGGGCTACATGGATGAAACGGCCTTAGCCGCCTTAGAAGCGAATTTAGCGACGGCGAGAAACGCTTTCGTTGAAAAGTATGCGGCGGTGTCCAGTGATTCCGGCTTCGTCAGCGGTGACGATATCCGGGTCGTGGAAACGGAAGACACCATCGGCTTTACCTCTTGGGGAAGCGTTGCGACTGAAAGCGAAAAGGGTAGCGGTCTTCTCTATACGAGAGAAGCCTTAGATGTCATCGACTTCAGCATCGATTACTCCGTTGATCACTTCAATCAATACGCGATTTCAATCATGGCCAATCCGACTTTCTTCAGTGCGGCTGACAATGAATCGATTCAAAACTTCAAAGGCTTTGTCTTCTTAGTCCGTTCCGTCAATGATACCCAAGCCAGCGTCCAACCCTTCTTAATCGACGGGACCTGTAACCGGTTCTTCGACGGACAACTCAGTCAAACCGACCTCATCATCCAAAAGAGCGGTGATATCCACTTCAGCTTAGCGGTCAATCAAGTCAATACCTCGGGCATCGTGGAAAACTATCTCGAATTCTCCTTCAATGGAGCTAAATACGAAACTCCGTTAGTTAAAGAATTCGATATCTTAGGGGCCTTCAATGATGGCAAAGGCTACTTCGGCATCGGGTCGCAAAACGGCTCCAGCGTCGATCCCTTAGCGATCACCCTTAAAGAAGTCAATGGTAACAAAGTCACCAATAGTACCTTAGTCAACCCCGATTTATCGTACGCTCCGGCGGCGACTGAAACTGAATATGATTTCAATCTCGGTGACACCAATAACCTCGTCATCGGTATCGATCCGAGACTTCAAACCGGTCTTAAGTTCTACATGGATGGAACCCAACTCACGACCGGTGACCATTACACCTACCAAAGAAATACCACTGTTTCCTTAAAGGCCAGTTACCTCAACACCTTAAGTGAAGGGGAGCACACCTTAAAGATTGAAAGTGGTAAAGGTAGCACGGAAGTCATCATCAACATCGTTAAACCGAGCAGTGGTGAAGATTCTTCCAGCACGACTGAACCTGATACCAGCGTGCCTCCAGTCACCAGTGAAGGTGGCGGCGATACCACTCCCACCAGCGGTCTTGAACCTGGGGCGATTGCCGGTATCATAATCGGCGCTATCGCGGCTGTCATCATCGTCGGCGCGGTCGTGATTGTTATTGTTAAGAAAAAGAAAAACAAATAATCGAGAGCCATAACTGAAAGATGCCCTGTCTACTCCTCAGGGCATCTTTTTTTATCATTTAGTTAATTTATTAGTTATTCGTAAAGCAAAGAAATACCATTTTCCTTGCAAAATTGTTCATATTCTTCCCGCGGTTTTTCGTCGGTGACAATATAGTTAATTTTGTTTAAAGGAATTGACTTAAAGAGGGTAGCGTTATCAAATTTCGAGTGGTCGGCAAGAAGAATTATTTTGTTCGAGTTTTCCGCCATCGCGTTCTTAACTTCCGATTGGTCAATCGTGGTTTCACTTAAGCCGAAATTTAAATCTAAACCGCTGCAGCTGATGATTGAATAGTCGCAGTGGATACGTTCCAAAGTCTTGACGGTTAAGTTTCCTAAGATGGAGTTCGATCTCGAATGGTTATAGCCGCTCGCTAAGAAGATTTGGCAAGAGGTTTGCTCGGATAAAAGTAAACCGATTCGTAAGCCATTTGTGACGATATTGAGATTTTTAAAGTTCTTAAGATAGGGGACAAGGTAGGTGCAAGTGGAAGAAGAGTCGATAAAGATCGAGAGGTTATCTTTTAGCAATCGGGAAGCGATTTCCGCGATTTTTTTCTTCTCTTTGACATTGATAGTTTCTCTGAGTAAGAGGCTTGTTTCTTCGTTCGGTGACTCTTGCAAAACTACCCCACCATAGGTTCTTTTAACTAAACCTTGTTTCTCCATTTCCGTCAAATCCCGCCTAATAGTGGACTGGCTGACGTATAAAAGTTTTGTTAAACGATTAACCGAAATTGATTTCTTCTGTTTGAGAATTTCATAAATCTCATTTTGACGTTCTAAGTCGTACATCATGAATATTATTAGAAATATTTTTAGCTTTGGGAAGAGTAAAAATAAACGCATGTGATTAACTTTTACAATGTTCTGGTTTGACTTAAGGTTAAAAGTAAAATTTTGTGATTGAACATGCTTTTTTGTGATTGAGTTCTGCGTGTTTGACGATTATTTGCCAACTTATTTCCTACCGCGTAATTTATATGCTTTTTAAGCATAAAATAACCTCAGTTGTAATCATTTTCCGGGAGTTTTTTATGAAGAAAAGATTCAGTTTATTGTTAGCGATGTCGCTTTTAACCTTAGCTTCGTGTAACGGGGAAGGCGTTTCTTCTATTTCTAGTGAAGATTCTACAAGTAGCGAAAGCTCTTCCTCCTCTTCGAGCTCTTCTTCCTCGTCGGAAAGCAGTAGCACCACCGAGCTCCCCACGACCATTGAAGTCTTCAGCGATCCTAAATTTGAAACCGGCTTCCATTTAATGTCGACTTCCACGACGGGTGCTCATGAAGTTAAGTATTTGGATTATGACGGCAAAGCCAAACACAGCGATAGTGTTATCTGGACAATGGCCCAGTGGTGGACTCCCTTTGATTTCCAATATGCTCCGTATTCCTATGAAGATGGTTTCCACGTCTATAAAAATGAATCACGGACTTTAAGAGTTAATACCGAAACCGGGGAACTTGATATGCAGCTCAATTCTTGGCTGGAATACCAAGAACGGTTCGGAGGATCAAGAACAGCGGTCAGTCAAACCTGGTCACACTTCTTAATCTCTCAAGACTTCCGTGAACACTTTATGTTAGCCCCCTTGGAATCATTGATTTTAAACTTTGACTTTGAAATCCAAGAAGTGACAATGTTCGATGAAGAACACTATAATCCTTCGCTTCACGCTGCCCAATTCATCATGTATTTCACCATTCGAAATACCAAATTCAATAACTTCTTCTGGTTTGGGGTTCCCCTCTTTGATAACCGGGGAAACGATAGCAACCCCTCTTACAATATTGACCAAGGTTTTGAAGGAGCGACCAACTCTTTAATCTATCGGATGGGGCAAAGGGATTTCTTACCCAATGGGGTGAAAGTTGGAAATAAATATAACATCCATATCGATTTAATTCCCTTCCTTCAAGATGCTTTAATCTGCGGATTAACCGAAACTTCTAATCCGCCTCTTAAGGGTTGGGATTGGAATGATTGTTATATCGACTATATGAATGTTGGCTGGGAACTTCCTGGTTCCTTCAACATTCAATCGACTATCAGTAATCTCTCACTTACTGCGGAGCAGCCCTAATGTCTTACTTTAAGGATTTACTCCGAGATAACCACTTCAAAAGTGGCTTCTTCCTCCAAGGACCGGACGCGGTAAAGGACCAGAGGAAAGTTTTCAGCTACCTCAATTACGGAAATAAAGCGATTAAGGTCAACGATACCCTCTGGATCATGTCCCAGTGGTGGACCCCCTTTAACTTCAAAGATGCCGCTTTTAAGGAAGTGGAAGATAATGTCTTTGAATATTCGAATGAATCTCGTAAATGCGTGATTAACACGAACGATGGAGCTTTAAGGATGATTCTTTCGTCCCACGAAGAATATTTAAAACGCTTCAACGGGGGGAGAAATGATCCATCGACTACTTGGTCCCACTTTTTGATTGAACAAGACTTCATCGAAAGTTGTAAAGTCAAAGACTTAGCCGCCTTATATATGAAGCTCCATTTCACCCTCAACGAAGTGAGAAATTACGACGGAAAAGACTTTGACCCCAATAAACATACCGCTCAATTTATGTGGTACATCACCATCAGAGAAGGGGACGGTAACAAGAAAGAAAATGGGGGAGGTAACTTCATTTGGTTCGGCCTTCCAATCTATGACTATCGTTATCCTTTTATTCGAAAGCACATCCAATATGATGGGGATTTCGCCGGGTCCACGAAAGCTCTTATTTATAACTTAGATAACCGGAATTACATCGAAGATAAGCCTCTCTTATTTGGGAAAGAATACGTCATTAACTATGATGCTTTGCCTGATATCCTTCGAGCGGTCCGCTACGCGATGAAGAAGAAGATTTTTAAGAGCACCAAAAACCTCGTCATCAATTACATGAATATCGGCTGGGAGCTCCCGGGTTCCTTCGACGTCGATAGTGAGATATCCAATCTACAAATCAAAGGAGTTTTCCATGATTAATCTGATAAAAGACCCGACTTTTGCTAATGGTTTTCAGCTTTTAAGAAGAAGCTTAAATGAAAACAATCAAACCGATTTAATGTATTTACCTTACAGTAATTTAAGAACGCCTTCCTATCGTCTCGCCGAATATTTCACGAAACATGAACTATGGAACGAAAGAGAAATCATCACCGGGAAAGATAGTTACATCATCAAAAATAAAACCAAAGAAATCATTAGAGATGAAAAGGGAAGATTAACATTAACCGTCTTTGGAAAAGATGAATATGACCATCTACGGAAGTTCAATGAATCCTGGCCCCACCTCTTAATTGAACAACAATATAAAGATGAATGGTTAAAGAACATCAAAGAACTAACTGTTGAAATGGACTTAGATTACTTGATGTTAGAATCCTTCATCAATGAAGATAGAAACGACTTACATACCTTACAAGTGTCCTTGTACTTCGCGATTGGGGATAACAATCCGAACTCCAAAGGCTATAAGGATTTCTATTGGTTTGGCCTTCCGATGATCGATGCTCCGAGACTAAGATTCCCGAAGCCTTATTGCTCAAAAGATATTGGAAAAGAAGACGCGACAAATAAGCTAATTTATAGCATCGATCCTCATATCTTTATGAAAGATGTCTTTAATGTTGGGGACCGCTTAAGCTTCACCTTAAAGATTAAAGATTATCTTTTAGAAGGGTTTAAGGTCGCGAAAGATTTAGGCTATTTACCTCACACCAAACTCGAGGATTTATCAATCTTTAGCTTTAACTTTGGTTATGAAATGACCGGCGCGTTCAGCGGTAAAATCCGCATCAATAAATTCAATATTTGGAAGGAGGAAGACCATGAATAAATCCTTAAAATTCTTTGCTTTACCCTTGATTGGAATCATGTCCTTAGTGGGCTGCACGACCAATGACAACACTAGCGACACCACAAGCGCTACAACACACGATTCCACATCGATCAATGAGGATGTTTATATGTATAACGACGAACAAAAGTATCAAAAGTTCTGGGAAGACGAAACCATCTATAACGAAACGGTTTGTTTAGTGGAAGAAGATGGAGAAATCTATGGGAAACTTATGTTCACTCCGACGGAAGTGATTTCCGTTCGAGATTACACGACGGAAAAAGAAATTCCTGCCAGTGAATATAAGATTGAAGGAAATAGAATCATTCGAACCGAAAACTCAACCTTACCATATTTCACTGAAGCTAATATGCGAGGGGAAGATTTACCCGCGGGGATTATCGACACCTATCAAGGCAAAGAACATCCGATCATGTTCACCGAAGGCCCTGGTATTGTCATGCGGCAGCTCAATGTCACCTATAAACATAGTGAACCTTGGGATGGTTATAAACCGGTTTACTTAGGGGACAAGCTTCCGAAGACCATTGAAAAACTAACGAACAAAGAACATTTGACCATCGGTTTCTATGGGGATTCTATCATGACCGGTTGCAATGCTTCTTCGAAATTAGTCATTCCGCCGTACCTCGATGATTTCCCTACCGCATCGGTAAAAATGTTAAAAAAACTCTACAATTACGAAGATATTGAGTTTTTTAACACTTCGAAAGGTGGCACTTTGTCCGATTGGGGAAAGACCAATGTTGATGTTAATGTGAACGCGTATTCCCCGGATTTAGTCTTCTTAGGTTTCGGGATGAATGATGGAAGTTGGAACATTAAACCCAATGATTTTGTCAGCAACATCGAATTTATGATTGCCAGCATCCAAGCTAGAAACCAAAACGCGGAAATTATCGTTGTCAGCACTATCTTAGCTAACCCCGATAGTACCCAAAACGCGGGGCAAGAAAATTACTTAGAACCCCTTAAAGAGATGGTTAAAAACTATGAAGGGGTCGCGGTCATGGATATGACTTCTTACTCCCAATATTTATTGAGTAAAAAACGGTCCGTCGATATCTTAGCGAACAATATCAATCACCCCAGTGACTTCTTAGTGAGGGGTTATGTTAGCTCGATCTTAACGTCCTTAGATGAGGATTTTTAAAGATGTATAAGTATTTAACCGATAAATTCCTAGAAGACCAATACATCATTTCCGATGAGATGAAGAGCGCTTCAATCTTCGGAATTGGGAATGGTTATTTTGGGCAAAGGGGAAGCTTTGAAGAGTTCGGTGATGTCTTTGTGCAAGGAACTTATGTCAGAGGTTTGTTCGACCAAATCATCGAGATTCCTTTAACCATCAGCGATAACTCTTACATGAAGAAATATTACTTCGATGAAGAGAAGCTGAAAGAATTTGAATATGAAGATTCCTGCATCAATATCGGGGACTTATCCGCTTTTAGAATTTATATTGATGGGGAAAAGTTTAGGCTTTGGAACTATAAGATTATCTTCTATGAACGTTATATTGATTTTAAGACCGGTGGATTAAATAGGAACGTCATCGTCGAAGATGAAAAAGGGAATAGAACCGAGCTTAATTTCTTTAAGGTTTTTAGCTTCGCAAATGACCATGTGTTTTTACAGACTTTAAAGATTAAGAAACTTAATCACGATTTACCCATCACCGTCAGTAGCGGTATCGACTTAATGTGTAAAACTAATGGGCAACATAAAATTGAAAACGTTGAATGTTTCGATGATCCTGATGACCCAAGCGTTAAAAGAATTAGAGCCTGTTACGGGAAAAAGTACTACGCACGAGGGAGCTATAGATATAAAAACGAAGTTAAGAACTTTAAAGAAAGTAGCTTTAAAGAACCGACCTTCGGGAGTTTCCAAACTTATGACTTAGTGGGGAATGAAGGCACGATTAAGAAAGTCGTTAACTTCTATACCAGTATCGACCCCAAAAAGAAGAGACGTTTAGCAAAGTTCGATTTCCTTAAGAACTACGCTTATCTCTATAAGAAACACCTGAAGTTCTATCGGAAAGCCTTCTTAGCGGTCAATATTAAAATCAGCGGCAATAAAGAACTTGATACCTTGGTCAGGTACGCTAACTATCAGACCTTGATCGGGTTTAATAGGCATGATGATATTCACTCTTTAAGCGCTAAAAACTTAACGGCTGAAAAGTACAACCAATTCGTGTGGTGGGATTGTGAAATTTACCAAATGCCTTTCTTCCTTCTCACCTTCCCGAAAGAGACGAAGAATCTCTTAATGTACCGATATAATCGGTTAAAAGCGTCCATTGAGAACGCTAAAAAAGATGGTTATAAGGGAGCGAAATACGCCTTCTGCAGCAGTGTGAACGGCGATGAACAAGTATGGATCTACGCGAAACATCCGTTCTTACAAATCCATATCGATAGCGATATCGCCTATTCCGTCCTCAATTACTATTACCACACCTTAGATAAGGACTTCTTAATGAAGTACGGCTTTAAAATGATGGAAGAAATCATCCTCTATTTCATCAGCCGTTCGACTAAGGAAGGGAATACCTATCACTTAAAGAACGTGACGGGGACTGATGAACATCATGATTACGTCGACGATGATGCTTATACCAATTGCACCTTAAAGTTCGTCTTAAAAGAATTTATCAGACTCAAAGATAAGTTTGGTTATAAGTTAACATCTCTAACGGAAGAAGAATTAAAGGATTTCAATGAACATCTCTATGTTCCAACCTTCATTGGTAAGATCCTTCCCCAGTTTACAGGTTATCTATCCCTTAGCCCGACCTTAGAAGTGGAAGGGAAGAGCGATTCTAAAGCCAGTTCCTTCCAGATGAAACAAAGTGGACTTTATCACTTATCGCAAATTATTAAGCAACCGGACGTCTTACTTCTTTATTCCTATCTCAACCTTGGGTTTAAAGAGAACTACCGGGAAAATTATGAATATTACTTAGCCAAATGCGAAGCGAGCAGCAGTTTAACGTATTGCGTGCACGCGATGGCGGCTATCGATAATAACGACGATAAGACCTTCGAGGAAAACTTATATGCATCTTTGAAGATCGATATCGATGATGTGCAAGGTAACGCTGCGCAAGGGGTCCACGCCGGGAGCTTAGCTTCCGCTTATTACCTTTTAGTTAGAGGCTTATTGGGCATCAAAGAACAAGAAGATTATCTCGAAATAAGCCCGAGAAAGACCAACGTCTTAAAGAGCTTTAAACTCCGCTTCCGTTACCAAGGAAAGCTCATTCGAGCCATCTACCGTAATCGAAGTGTCACCTTCCTTTCGAAGCTTCCCTTCAAATACCGAATCAACGATGGGGAAGTGGGAGAAACGACTAAGTTAGTCATCAAGTACGATTCTAAAAATCATCTTTATAAAAAGGAGGAAAAAATATGAAGAAGATTGCCTTGCTTGGAGGTGTGCTAGTTTCATTAGCCTTAGCCTCCTGCGGTGGAGGTGGCGAAAGTACGACCTCTAACGGCGGAACGTCCGGTGGGGGTGATTCCAGCTACACCGGAGAAAAGATTGTCATCCGGGTTGATGGAGGTGGTGACGTCGGGAACTTCAACACGACCGCTAGTATGACCCAGAGCCCCTTGAATCCTTATCCTTATAACACTTTGGAAAAGTTGATTGAGGAATGGGAAGCAGATCACCCGAAGTTTGATGTCCAACTTCTTTCCACGTCCAGTAATGGTGACCGGCAAGTCTTAGTACCCCAATTAGAAAACAAGACCGCCCCGGAAATCACCTATCAAAGTGGAACTGTCATCAATAGTGACCTCGGTAAGAACTATTACGTCAATATGACCTCTTACCTTGAAAAACCCAATCCATATGTCGAAGGGAATCAACACTGGAAAGATATCTATAACGAAGCCGAACTCGCGACCACGATGGCCAGTGACGGCGATATCTACAGCATTAATCTCGAAAGAATCCCGGTCGGTTTAATGGTTAATAAAACCTTACTCGAAAAGCATGGAATTACTGAAAATCCGACAACATACAAGGATTTTGTAGGGAATATTAAGAAATTAAATAGTGAACTCCCGACCACTCAAGAAGCGTACGCGACAACGTATATGTGGTATTTCATCGCTTTGGAAACCAATATGTTTAGCGACCTCTTAGCGGAAGGCGATGTCCTTAGAAGTAACGGGAAAATCGATACGGAAGAAATCTCCCGTCTCTTCACTAAAGGCATGTGGGACCCGACCATCAATACGTCCGGCGATAATCCGACTTTCTTAAACAACAAGTACTATGAATACATTAAACTTTGTGCGGACTTAGGTAAAGAAAAAGCTCCCCAAAGCTTTGATGCTGTTCAAAACTTCATCGGTGGAAACCTTGCTTTCTTAGAAGTTACGGGTCTTCAAATCAGAAACATCGTCGCCCAAGACGCCAGAATGAACTTCGATTGGGAAATCATTCCGTTCCCGGATTTAACGACTGATACCTATCAAGATATCGGCTCGCCGGTCGTCAGAGGTTCCGCTGGTTTAGCGACCTCTTGGTTCATCACCAATAGCGCGATTGCGAAGGGCCAAGAAACGGTCGATGCTTGCGCTGACCTTCTCATGTTCTTAACCGCTCCCGAACAAAATAACCGGATGATCGGTGATTTAAAGGGTGGGATGCCGCTTAACCCGAGCGATGATTTTGAACTTGCTCCCCATCTTCAAGGTTTGAATGATGTCTATTGGCAAGATATCGAAAAACTTGAAAGCGGGGAAAGAGTCAACTGGGCCGCTTTCTGTTCTTGGGAAGTCTTAGGTTATAACTTCAACACCACTTTCATCAGAAACATGGAAGACGTCCAATGGGGCGGTAAGACTCCGGAAACCTGCACCGTGACTTTAGCGAACGCTATCAAGAACACGATTAACACCTATTTATATACGGAAGGCTGGGATACCTCAGCTTGGTAATTTATGCTAAGGGATAAGCAAGTAGAAAGACATATCTCACAAAGAAGACGCAAAAGATACAACTACTGGGCGTACCTCTGGGTACTCCCAGTGGTGGTCTTAATCGCTATCTTTTCTGCTTACCCTTTGATCAATTCCTTCGTTCTTTCCTTCACTAATAGCAGCGGTTCTGGCTATGGGGACTTCATCGGTTTCCAAAACTTCATCGAACTATTCCAAGATGAAGTCTTCTGGATCTGTATGAAGAATGTCCTCATCTTCACGATCGTTGGGATCGTCTGCGGGAACTTTATGACCATTACCTTAGCGGAGCTTTTATTCAGCGTGAAGTTTAAAAAGACCAGCGCGGTCATGCGAATCTTATTTATTCTTCCCGTCTTAGTTCCGACGGTCGTCATTCTCTTAGTCTGGGAAAATATCATCTTTTCGAGCAATGGTTTCATCAACCAAATCTATTTAGCTTTAGGGAAAGATCCAATCGCATGGTATTTCGAGAATCCTTACAACATGATCGCGATTATCATGACCAACTTCCCCTGGGTCGGTGGAACCAGTTTCTTAATTTATTTAGCCGGGCTTCAAAACATCAATAAATCGGTCTTTGAAGCGGCCAGGCTCGACGGGATCAGCGGGATGCGCCGGGTGGTCAGAATTGACCTTCCCCTCATCAAAGGGCAGCTTAAGTACTTCTTGATCATGGGTGTCATCGGAGGTTTACAGAATTTTGACCTCCAGCTGATTATCACCGGAAGCGGGCCCGGCACAACTAACGGCGTCAACGTTCCCGGTTACTACATCTTCCAACTCGCCTGGAGCGGGGAATATGACGTTCGTTATGGATACGCCAGTGCTATCGGGGTGATTATCTTCTTAATCACCATCGGTTTCTCCATCGCTAACTTTAGAAAGAATAAGAGGGAGATTGCCAAATGAAACGTAAAAGTAATTTCCTTAAGCGGTATTTACCGCAGATCATCATGCTCATTTGCATCGTGCTTCTTTTGGTGATGACCTTATTCCCCTTAGTTCTTTTAGTCTTTAACTCTTTCAAGATGTATACCGACGACCCCTTACAGTGGCCGAGCGCGAGTAACGGTAATATCTTTACCACCGAAGGTTACGTCTTAGTTTGGGACTATATTTCCAAGAACTATATTAACTCCCTACTTGTGACTTTCGCGGTCAGCATCGGAACAACACTTTTTGGTTCGATGGCGGGTTACGCTTTCGCGAAGTATGAGTTCCCCTTTAAAAACACCATCTTTATCTGCGTTCTCGCTTTCATGATGGTGCCGAGTCTTTTGACCTTAATTTCGAGATACTCATTGATTGTTGATTTAGGGCTTAACGATAACCTCTGGGGTGTTATCTTACCCCAGATTTCCGCAAGTTTACCTTTCGCAACCTTCTTGACGAGAACCTTCTTCCAAGGTTTACCAAACGAAATGTTTGAAGCCGCTAAGATGGATGGAATGAGTGAACTTAAGAAGTTCGTGAGATTAGTAGTGCCGCTCAGCCAACCAATCATCATCACCTTGCTCGTTCAAACCTTTGTCAGCCAATGGAATGACTATCTGTGGAGCCGGCTAGTTCTTCAAAGTGAGAACTTACAAACCCTCCCCATCGTCTTAGTTAACTTGACCGATACCTTAGGTTCGATCAGTTACTGTATCCCCTTTGCGGGTTACGTCTTAAGCGCGATACCGCTCATCCTCATCTTCATCGTGGGGAACAAGAAGTTCATCGAAGGGATGACCAGCGGTGCCTTCAAAATGTAGAAAGGAGTTCATATGAAGCTCAAAAAAGTTCTCTTAATCGGAAGTGGCCTGATAGGCCTCACTTCCTGCGTCGGGGGAGGGGGATCGTCTGCTACTTCGATCGATACCCAAACCACCGACACAACAAGCTCCCTTCCGGTCAGTAAGACCATCGAGCTTTTGCCCGATAACCACTTTGAAAATGGCTTTATCGCTTATCCCGGAACGAGAGCCCATCTCGATGGAAGCTATCCTTCCAACGATTGGAACGCTAACGTGTATTTGAAGTATGACGAAAATACGCCGAATCCTTCCTGGCAACTTCAACAAATCGGCTGTATTAATGACTTGAATGACATCTATAACCCGATGACCAAGAAGATGCCGGACTATGAAGCTCCTTACTATAAGTTTGAAGGGGTCAGTAACTACGTCTACGTCGATCCCAATGACGGGGAAATCATCTTAGGGCTTAACGCTTCGAAAGATTATGACGCCCCTCGACAAAGTGGGGACTGGTGCCACTTACTTCTTCAAAACGTCTTAACTCAATCGGTGAAAGTCAGCGAATTAGAAAGCTTAAAGTTCACCATCGATTTAGAGTTAGAAGTGGAAAGAAAGATGACGGATGAAGAATATAATCCGTCCATCCATACCGCTCAATTCTTAGCCTATTTCATCGTTCAATCCAATGCGACATTGGATGCCGGGGATTACTTCTGGTTCGGGGTGCCGTTCTATGATTACCGGTATAAAGAGATAGATGAAAGTATCATGATCGATAACCGGAGTCAGATGCCGATTTATCAGATGTCCAATAGGGGCATTTATGATGGCGGCTTTGAACTGGGACGTGAATATAACATCGAGCTCGATTTAATCGACCTTTTCGCGGACGCTTTACTAGCGTGCCAAAACGAAGAACAACGGCTCACTAATACCACCATTGACGATTTATCGATCACTTCGATGAATATTGGCTGGGAACTTCCCGGGACCTTTGACGTCCAAGCGAAGTTCTCGAATTTCTCGTTGATGGGAACTTATCTATAAGGGATTTATGAAGAATATTGTCATCGATATCGGCGCTTCCTCTTACCGGGTGATGTTGAGTGAGTTTAAAGACCATAAGCTCACTTTAAAAGAAATCCTGCGGAAAAAGACCCTCCTCTTTAATGATGGAGAGTTTCTTAGGTGGAACATTATTTCCATGGGGGACAATATCCTTTCCGCGGTAAAGGGAATCGTCGATAACGAAGACGATATCGAAAGCGTCGGGGTGTGTTCCTTCGGGGTGGATTATGTCTATCTTAAGAAGGATGGCACTCTTTTAGACCAACCGATTGCCTACCGTGATAAGCAAAACGAAACCTATGCGTCACTGGTCTTAAATATGTTGACCCAGGACGAAATCTATCACGAGACAGGGATTCAGTTCTTACCCTTCAATACTATCTTCCAACTCTACCGCGATAAGAAGTTAGGGAGGAGCGGTGAGAAGTTCTTAATGATCAGTGACTATATTGCTTACTTATTAACCGGGGAAACTTATAACGAACTGACGGGCCTTTCAACCGGGGCGTTCATTGATAAGAACACCCTAGGTTTATCGGAGCTTATCTTTAAGAGACTGCAGCTCAACAAAAGCATCATGCAGCCGATAAAGAAACCGCGGGAAGTCATCGGTTATTTAAAGAGCGACATCAGTTCTAAAAAGATTCCAGTTATCGCGGTCAATAGCCACGACACTTCGAGCGCGGTCACCTCTCTCAACCTGAAAGAAGACGGCTCTCAAGCCTTCTTGTCATGCGGCTCTTGGGCCTTGTTTGGAACGAAAAACCTGATATTTAACACGAGTTTTGCAGCGAAAAATGGAAATTTTACTAATGAACTCATGGATGATGGAATTTGTTTTCTTAAGAACATCAACGGGATGTATTTAATCAATGAAATCTATCGGGCGATGAGGGAAAGGCAACCTGATTTACTCTTCCCCTTATCAGTCAAAGAATTCAAAGAGGAAGAAGAAACCGAGATTTTCCTCGATGTTGATCATCCCTTGTTTGCTAATCCAGAGAACATCTTACGGAAGTTAACTTTCTATTTAGAAAAGACTGAGCAAGCGGAAGCAAACTTAACGATTGAGAAGCTATTGAACGCTTTTTATAAGTCTCTCTGTTTCCAAGTGAGGCAACAAAAAGAAAAGTTAGAAGAACTTAATAACCATAAGATTGAAGAAATCTATTTAGTCGGGGGAGCGGTCGATATCCCTATCTATATCAAATATTTAAGCGCGGCCCTAAATACTAAAGTCAAAGCCTGCTTTAAAGAAGCGACCGCTATCGGGAACGCGGTGACCCAGATGTCGAGTTTAAAAGGGGTCCCACCCGATGAATTTAGAAAGAGCTTAGAGGAGAACGGGCACTTTAAAGTCTATGAACCAGATCAAAAGCTAAAACAGAAGTTCGAAAAAGATTACGAACGCTTTAAAAAACTAGTGGAGGAAGGAAAATGAAAACCATTGAAGAACGTTACCAAATTGCGAAAGAAATATACGCTAAATATGGAGTCGATACCGATAAAGCCATCGAAAGATTAAAGGATATCCCTTTATCGATTCAATGTTGGCAAGGGGATGATGTCCAAGGTTTCTTAAATAAAGAAGCTTTGGGGGACGGCTTACAAGTAACCGGGAATTATCCCTACAAGGCAAGAACATTAAAAGAATTACAAGAAGATATCCAAGAAGTCTTAGATTTATTACCGGGAACTTTTAAACTTAATCTTCACTCAACTTATCTCGATAGCGATAAGCCGGTTTCCTTAGATGAAGTAAAACCGGAACATTATAAGACCTGGGTCGATTTTGCGAAGAAAAACCATATCGGTTTAGACTTTAACCCGACCTTATTCTCATCCCCAATGGTGAAGAATGGTTTCACCTTATCGAGCAATGATGAAGATGTGAGATCTTTCTGGGTCAGGCACTGTAAGGCCTGCCGGAAGGTCGGGGAATATTTCGGAAAAGAATTAGGGATTCCCTGCGTCACTAATATTTGGATTCCGGATGGTTATAAAGATGAACCTTATGAACGTTTAGCCCCGAGATTGAGACTTAAGAAATCTTTGGACGAAATCTTAGAAGAAAAGATTGATAAGAAATACAACATTGACGCGGTGGAATCGAAGTTATTCGGCATCGGCTTAGAAAGCTATACCACCGGTAATAATGAATTCTATTTAGCGTACGCCGTAAAGAATAATACAGCCTTAACACTTGACGCTGGGCACTTCCATCCGACCGAATATATCAGCGATAAAATATCCAGCGTTCTCATCTTCTTAGACGATTTATTACTTCACGTTTCTCGTCCCGTTCGGTGGGATAGTGACCACGTAGTGATTCTTGACGACGAACTAAACAGAATCGCTCAAACCTTAGTGAGAAGTAATTTATTGGGTAAGACCCATATCGGGCTCGATTATTTCGATGGTTCCATCAACCGGATTTTTGCCTGGGTCATCGGCTTAAGAGCGACCCAATTAGCCCTTTTAAAAGCCTTACTGGAACCAGCCCAAGAATTTAAGAAATTAGAAGATAGTTATAACTTCACTGAACGTTTGTATTTAGGGGAAGAAATGAAGACCTTACCTTTTGGTATTGTTTATGACTATTTCTGCTATAAGCACGGCAAAAAGAACGGGGTAGAACTCGAACAACAACTTAAAACATACGAAAACGAAGTCTTAAGGAAGAGAGGGTAAAAGTATGAAAAACATCAGGCACATGCGGTTTGTTGAGGACGCTATCGATGTCATCTATAAGATGTATCTGAATGGCTGGGATGAACGGAATGGAGGCAATTTCTCTTATCTATTAAAGGAAGAAGAAGCCAAGATTTTTAAGAACAAGAAACCGAAGAGAGTGGTCGAGATTCCCTTTGATGCCAGCGGAATTAAAAATCGCTTTGTCTTAGTGACCGCCACCGGGCAATTTTTCCGTAACGTCATGAAATACCCGGAAGAAGTCTTAGGGATTATTAAAATCACGGAAGATGGAAAACACTTCGGTGTTTATTGGGGTTTTAAGAATAACGGGAAACCGACCAGTGAATTCCCGAGCCACGTCCTCTGCCACATCGAAAGACTAAAACATGATCCTAATCAACGAGTGGTCATTCATACCCATGCGACCTATACCTTAGCCTTAACCTACATGCTTCCGGAAGACGAACGCGAAATCACCAGAACCCTCTGGAAGATGTCCACTGAGTGCGCTACCGTGTTCCCAGAAGGGGTGGGGTACCTTCCTTGGGAAATGTGCGGAACTATCCAAATCGGGGAACATACTGCTCAAAAGATGGAAAAATATAAGATTGTTCTATGGTCGATGCATGGGGTCTACGCGTCAGGCGATAGCTTAAACGAAGCCTTCGGTTTAGTGGAAACGGTTGAGAAAGCTGCGATGATTTATTGCATCACTGAGAACCATCGAAAACGGGAAATTGAAGATAGTAGCATCAAAGCTTTAGGGGAAGCCTTCCACGTGACCCTTAATAAAGAGATGCTCTAAGGAGGAAAACATGGATATTGTTGGTTTTGTTAAAAAGAAAATTGAAAACAAGAAACTCCAAAAGATCAAAGAACGTGAACGTTATCAGAACTATAAACGGGTTTTGATGGAAGAAGAGCAAAGGCTTAAAGAAAACGAAGGAAAAGAAAATCTTCCGACTTCTTTTATCACTCTTCGGCACATCAATAAAATCTACGATAACTTTGTTCAAGCGGTCTATGACTTTAATCTCGATATCGATAAAGGGGAGTTCGTCGTTTTTGTCGGCCCTTCCGGCTGCGGTAAATCAACCACTCTTCGAATGATTGCGGGCTTAGAAGACATCACTACCGGTGATTTAATCATCGATGGGGTCTACTCCAATAACTTAGAACCCAAAGACCGGGATACCTCGATGGTTTTCCAAAACTACGCCTTATACCCTCATTTAACAGTCTATGAAAACATGGCCATCGGTTTACGATCGAAGAAATTCGATAAAGAAACGACCGATGAAAGGACGAAAGAAGGGAAGAAGGGGAGCCATTTAAGCAAAGAAGAAATCGATGAGCGAATCCATAAAGTCGCAGATATTCTGCAACTTAATGACTACCTTAAGAGAACACCTAGACAATTAAGCGGCGGTCAATGCCAAAGGGTCGCTTTAGGAAGAGCAATCGTCAAAGATTCAAAAGTGTTCTTAATGGACGAACCTTTAAGTAACTTAGACGCGAAGCTCCGGGTCCAAATGCGAGCGGAAATCATTAAGTTACATAAACGGTTACACGCGACAACGATTTATGTCACTCACGACCAAGTGGAAGCGATGACCATGGCCGACCGCATCGTCGTCATGAATAAAGGGGTCATCCAGCAAATCGGGAAACCGGAAGAAATCTATGACAATCCCGGCAACAAGTTTGTAGCGGGTTTCATGGGAAACCCTGCGATGAACTTATTGGAAGCGAAGTATGATAATGGGACAATCACTCTCGCGAAAGACATCGCCTTTAGTTTGACGGAAGACGAAATCAAAAAGCACGATAAGTTCTATAAAAATCTCTTAGTGGAGTATCAACAAGAACTCATCGATAACGATAAGCACAATACTCAGAGAACAGAAGTCTTAGACAAGATTGCGAAAGAAGAAAAGCTCTTAAAAGAGGGTAATCCGCATGAACAAAAAGCCTCGGAAAAACACCTCAATAAACTTAACAATCAATTGAAGCTAATTGAGAACGGTAATGCTCGGAAGAACTTCCTCTTAAAAGCGATTGAAGATATTCAAGATATCATCAAGACCAAAAAACACAGCATCACCTTCGGAATTAGACCGGAGCACATCTCGGTTAATCCGGAAGGCAAGAACTTAAAGATCAACGTCTATCTGAATGTGGTGGAACTTTTAGGGAATGAATATTATTTCCACTTCCTCATCGATAAAGCGGATGTCGCAATGAAGACACCGAAGAATCAAACCTATACTTCTAATAACTTTATTAATCTTCATATCAGCCTTGATAAGAAACATCTCTTTGACAATATCAGCGAAAGAAAGATTCTGTAATCCAAGGTATTCCTTTCTTTAAAACCAAGAAAACATTAAAAATAATGGGGTATTGCAAATATATTCCGTTATTAGTGTTTTCTTTTTATTCACTCTTTTAAAAACATGAAGTATTTGCAGGGAAAAATACAAAATGCTTTTAAATCCTAAGTATTTTTAATGCTTTCTTTAGCCAAAGCAGAAGAAACTAAGGTAGAGACCGCCGAGCCCGATTAAAAGAGATGGGATAGAAATAACTAACCCATACTTAATGAAGGTGAGGAAGGTGAAACGAATATCGTTCTGCTTTAATAAACTCATCCACATGACACCCGCGAGAGCGCCTACCGGCGTAAAGAACGCGGCTAAGTTACTCGACAATATTGTCGCATATATCCCTTGGTACAATGGTGCACCCGCATTCTTTAAAACTTCTGTGAAGAGCACGCTCATCGGGATGTTATTTAAGATATTAGCGAACACGAAACTCGTCACCCCGTAAGTCAAGATTGGTTGAGAACTATTGAGGATTTTGTATAAGCCTTCGGTTACCCCGGAATTCTCTAAGGCAAGGACAATCGCGAACATCCCTAGGAGTAAAGGAATTAAGTTATAGGGAAGTCTCTTTAAAGAATCAGTGGTGACAAAGAATTCTTTCCGATTGATTAAGCCGTAGATTAAAACGAAGATGAATAACGCGCTAGCGCTCCCTAAAGCAATCATCCACATTGGGAGGCCTACCCAGGAGCTAATAGCTAAAAGGACGATGCAAGAGGCTAAAAGAACAAAAGATACGATAAAGATTGGTTTATCGATGATGTGTTCTTCCTGTGTTTCGGTGTTGATCGGGTCTTTTAATTTCTTTCGAAATAAAAGATAGATGATGGTTAAAGAGGCGAGTCCGGCAAAGATAGTGGGGATAAACATCATTTCGGTATATCGAAAGAAATCGATATTAAAAGCGGAGCTTAAATAAATGTTTGTTGGGTTTCCTACTAATAACAAGGTTGACCACGTATTAGCGGCCACAAACTCTCCAACCAAATAAGGAAGTGGTGATATTTTCGCGTGCCTCGCGAAGAAGATGATAAAGGGGGTGAAAGTGATGACGATAATGTCATTTGAAGTAAAGACTGTTAAAAAAGAAACAAAGAAGTAGAGGAGAAAGAATAAGGTGGTTTGACTTTGCTTGGCTTTTTTCGCTGCGACTGAGGCAAGGAATCTAAAAAATCCTACTTCATCGAGGACGATGGACATAAAGACCATCGAGAAAAAGATAACGAGGATCTGAATTGGGTTTACAGCTGAGTTACTCGTTAAAGCTGCCCAAAAACTATCAAAAGGTAATAAGCCAGTCGCTAAAAGCAAGATAGCTCCAATCAACGGAGCGAAGTAACATGTCGAGAAACTATGATTCCCAATCTTGATATTAGGAATTAAGACAATGCTCCCAATAAAGGCGACGATAGAGATGATAGAAATAATGAGGACACCAATCACAACGGGGAATATACACCTTTTAAAAGGAGCGAGAACAAATATTTTCTTAAAAGAAAAAGGAAGCGGTTTCCCGCCTCCCTAACTTTATAGTGGTAAGTCCTTTTTCTTAAACCGCCAACTGCCGAGGATGAAGCCGACCAGACCGATAGCGAGTAAGGCTAGTAGTTCATATACCCAGGTTATTCCACCTCCTAAGATATCGACGACATCGAAGAGGCTTAAGATAGAGACGTAGTTAAAAGCGTTTAAGGGATCCATCCGGATGACGGAGGGGACGACTGGGCTTCCGAATAAGCCGAGCATCGTCGCTACTAAGAAGAACATCGAGATGCCGCCGCCGATGGCCATCGAACGTTTGCTTCTTTTCAACCAGCAAGAGGTGAGGAAGTTGATGCCCGCGATAGCGAATAGCGATAAGAAGGACCCGATATTCATGTAGAGGAGGGTCGTGAAGTTTAAAGCGGTTCTCGAAAGATCAACGAAGAGTAAGCAGAGGCTTCCGATGAGAGAGGTCGCTAAGGTCATTAAGAACAAGGCACTCACCATGAACATCGCTTGGGTGAAGACGACTTGGCTTCGTTTGGTGGAAGTAGAGAGGACGTAAGCCATACTTCCCGTATCGACCTGACCAGCGATTAAGTTATTGCTGACCATGATGACGAAGATTAAGGGGAGTAAGAGGCCCGCTACCTTATAGAAGATCGTCCCGATGACCATCCCATAAAGGTCGAGTTCCCCGATTTCTTCAAGAGCGTTCGATACGTTTTCTGGTAATTGAGTAAGGATAGTGGACGCGATATCGTTTTTAATATCGGTTTCGATTTTTAGCACTGCTTCTTGATAGGCTTCCGTCGTATCAAAAGAGGAAGGATCTAATTGACTGACTTCATAATCAAGCCGCGCTTGGTAGGTCACCATCGCGGAATCCGCTATTTTCCTAATATAAGCGAAGTCATAACCATAGCTGAGATAAGTTTCTTTATCGATGCCGAAGGATTCTAGACCGCTGACGATAGTGTCGATATAAGTTTCCTGCGTCATATTGCCGCCGAGCAAGATTCCTACCCCGTAAAGGGAACGGTCATTTTGGTAAGTCTTTCGTTCGTCCCCGTGGACGTAAGTTAAAGCATCAGTGGCTTTCTCGTCCTTTAAGAAAGCCGCATAGTCATTGGAACTGATTTTACTGACTAAGGTTTGAATATCATATTGTTTCGGAGCAGAGCCTTCTAAATAAGAATCATATTGGCTATCGACAATTCCTCCGACATTGATAGTAAACTGCATGACTCCATAGATTTCGTACCATCTTTGATAGAATTCACTGGTGGAGTCATAGGAAATTTCTAAGTCCGGATACATCTCTTGGGTGACGGTGATTGCTGTGTAGGTCAAAGTGTACATTGTAGCGTTCTTCGTGGCTTCGGTTGTATACTTCGTGACTTTGTTCATCATGTCAGAGGGGTCTTCCGGATTAAAGGGATCAGCCTTATAGGCTTTTCCGTAATAATCGAGGAAGCCTTCATCGAAGGACTGCATGCCGTTAGAACCAACGTTGTAGTACGTTAAAGCGGTGTTTTGAATCTGGCTATCGAGGGTTTGCCTGACGATCGTTTCGGTGACGGAGTTGGTGAGGTCCGCGATGGAGCCAGAACCGCTGACGAGCATGACGAGGGCTAAAATCCCGCAGGTACAAGCGGTGATGATGCCCCACATTAAGCCGTTAGCCTTCCAGCTTTGTTTGAACAAAGCGGGACTGAATAAGGTTTCAGTCAGCTTCAGCTTGCGTCTTTCTTTCTTTTCTTTCATGCGTGTCCCTCCTTTTTCAGTTTAGACATAACTTGGTCAAAGTATTTTTCTAAGGTGAATTTAACTTCGCTGATGAACTTCACTTGGTATTTTGTGAGGATGTCCATCAGGTTATTAATCTGATCTTTCTTAATGGAAATGGTCGCTTGGTTATATTGCTTTTGGACCCGGATGATATTGAAACCTTCCCTTTGGAAATCTTCGAAGTCTTTCCGGTTAGTGAACTCAATTTTGAAATCTCTAACCGGCCTATTATTGATGATATCGAGCGAGACAATATCGACGATTCTTCCTTCGTTAATTAAGGCCACCCGGTCACAGGTATCTTCAATTTCTTGGAAAGTATTGGTCGACATCAAGATGGTTTTACCGGCTTGGTGTTGTTTTTTCACGATATCGAGGAAGGTTTCCCGCATCAAGGGGTCGAGGCCTGTCGTCGGTTCATCCATGATAAGGATAGGGGGATTATGCATGATCGCCGCGATGAGAGCGGTCTTTTGTTTCATCCCTTTGCTCATTCTTTTGAGGTTAGCTCTCGGGTCGAGCTGTAAATCATCGATCAATTCTTTGGCATAGTTTAAATCTTTAATCCCAAAGAATTCGGCTTGGCTCTTAAAGAAGGAAATCCCCGTTCTTAAATCAGGGAAACCGATTTCGCCTGGGACGTAACCGATGGTTTTCGCAATCGTGGAGGAGTTTTCCCAAGAACTAAGACCATTGACGGAGACTTTACCGGAGGTTGGTTTAATGAAACCGATGATGGACCGGATGAGAGTGGTTTTTCCCGCCCCGTTAGCGCCCACAAGCCCCAGCATCTCGCCTTCTTTAATCTCTAAAGAAACATCAAAGATGCCCCGGTTTTCCCCGTAGTCTTTAGTGAGGTGCTCAGCTTGAATAATCACTTTATCCTTCATAAAGCCCCTCCATATTTCTTATCTTCTTTGTAGAATTTCATGAAGTAGTCTTCGAGGCTTTCTTTTCGGTTCGAGAAATCGACAACCTCGTATTTCGTTAAACCTTTGATCAAACGATTGATATCTTTATCGTTGATAGCTAAGAAGACATTAGCTTGTTTTAAATCATGATTCACAATCGTGCAGTATTTATATTTCCCGATATCTTTGATGAAGGTTTCCGCCATAGCGGGGGTTTTAAAGAAGACGTCATAATATTTGACCGCTGCATGTTTTAAATCATTAGCGACAAACGTACTAACTAGTCTCCCATCTTTAATGATGCTGATTCGATCACACGTCGCATCGACTTCGCTGAAGATGTGGGAAGAAAGTAGAATCGTTTTTCCCCGTTCTTTTTCTTTCTTAACGACATTGATGAACACTTCTTGCATAATCGGGTCAAGACCGCTCGTCGGTTCATCCATAATGAGGACTTCCGGGTCATGCATAAAAGCGACCGTAATCGCTAATTTTCGCTTTTGCCCCAAGGACATTTTCTTGGTATCACCTTTTAAAATATTGTCCTCTAAAGAGAAAGTATTAAGGATTTGTCTGACCCGGTCATTATCGTGAATTCCTTGCATATCCTGCATCATTTTTATGAATTCGAAGCCGGTTAGGCCCGCTGGTAAAGCAATTTCCCCCGGAATATAACCTACTTTATTTAAGAATTTATAATAGTTTTTAAAGCTTTCTAAACCGAAGATTTCGGTTTCCCCTTTATCGGGTTTCGAGAAACCCATCAAGTGACGGATGGTGGTACTCTTACCAGCCCCGTTAGGTCCTAAGAAACCGAAGACCTCACTCTTGGGGATTTGGAAAGTTACATCAAAAACCCCACGGCCTTCGCCGTAGTCTTTGGTTAAGTCGTTAACGAAGATGATAGGAGTGTCATTCATAATTTCGTACCCTAGTATGATTTTGTACTATAGTTTGAAAATTTCAAGAAAAAGATGTAATTTAATGGTGAGATATGGAAAAAGACAAACTGAATGAGAAAAAACCTTATCGAAATGCGATAAGAAACAAGAACGCGATCGTGAATGCTTTCCGCACGCTCTTCTACCGGGACTATGATGTCGATAACATCACCATCAAAGACCTCATTGAACTAGCGGATGTCTCGAAAAGCACGTTCTACGCTCACTTTCAGGATATCGATGAAGTCTTTAAAGAGTTTGAAGAAGAAACCTTTGAAGTCATCGATAAAGCCATCGATGAATATGTGAAAGCCCATAAGAAAGAAAGCTTGCCTTTCATCAATGGGATTCTTTCCTATATGAAGAAGAATGAAGAAATTTATGGGGCCATGTTATCCTCCCGTTTCGAAGGCCAATTCGTGGAACGCCTCCAACTTCTTTTATCTTCGAGATTACAAAATGACCCCGCTTTCTTAGAAGTTTGGGGAAAAAATAAATATCAAGATGCGCAAATCACCTTTTTAGCTAACGGCATCGTGAAAGTCATCGGGGATGTTTTCCAAAAGAAAATTAAGATGACGATGGATGAACTCGCTTCCTTCCTCGATTCGATGATAAAAGGCGTTCTTCACAAGTAATTATTTTTCTTTTTTTTCTTCGGTTTTAATTTCTTCTGCTTGTTTCTTACGGAAGATTTTTTCATTTACCCAAGTGGTGAAATGGTCAAATAACTTCATCAGTTGTTCACTATAGATGAAGCAGAGGACCGCGGCCGCAATCGCGAGGACACATAAAACAATGATCAACGCGATTCCCCAAGGTTCGGTGTAGGGGATATATTCCCCAGATAAGAAAAGGAGGTTCCCAAAGATACTGATAGGCCTTGTTAATAGTTGAATGATGGTGAAACTGATGTACCCGATGGGGAGGATTCCCCCTAACGCGCAGATGAAGTCATCAGGAAAGAAGGGGAAGATAAACATGAAGACCATGACGACAACTTCTTTCCCTTTAAATTTCTTGAGCCAGGCATCTACCTTATCTTGCCCGCCGACAAGCCAGCCAACGAAGGGTTTCCCAATCACGCGTCCTAGAAAGAAGGCAAAGACACTTCCTAAGACGATACCGATATAGCTATAGATAAAAGATAGCCATACGCTACCGAAAAGGACATTACCCGCTAAGATGGTGACAGTGGAAGGAATAGGGATAAAGGTGACTTGCAAGAAAGAAATGATGATAAAAATCACTGGTCCCCACACCCCGAAACCATTGACGAATTCTTGGATTTGTTCCGAGGTAATATCGGTTAAACCAAAATGCTTTAAAACAAAATAGAGGGGAATTAAGATAGCCGCGATGACTAGAAGCGAAAGCCCAAGCTTTAAGAGAAACTTCTTAAGCGCTTTTTTCTTTTCTTCAGTCCACGGGATCTTGGTCATGATTATTGTTAATAGTACCAGTATTTCCTAACGGAGCGGGTTTTCTTTTTAAACTCTTAAGCCCGAATTCACCCTTTAAGTCTTCTTTGGTGAACTTATTGATAGCGATGATCATCGCGGGAATTAATACTAAATCACTGACAATCCACGCCGCGGGGTTACTGAAACAGAGACCGGTCCACCCAAAGAGGTGAGATAAAAGCAGAGCCGCCCCGATTCTCATCAAAAGCTCAATCGCCCCAACAATCATCGTGATGACCGTTTTTCCTAGACCCTGCAAACTACTTCGCAAAATATAAAGAGTTACTAGCAAGGCATAGAACAAAAGGTCAATCATCATATAGAATTGGGTCGCTTCTAGAAGTAACGGATCTTGGTTACTGCTGAAGAGGAGAGAAATATAAGGGGTTAAAGGGATGAGGATAGCGGCCAAAATAGCGACCGTCACTAAACCCATCAGCATCCCTTGGATGAGACCTTTTTTAATTCTCTTTAAGTCTCGAGAACCATAGTTTTGCCCGCAGAAAGTCGACATCGTTGTCCCGATAGCGAGAATAATACAGTTACTGAAACTATCGATCTTACCAGCATTTCCGTAAGCGGTACTATAGAGAACCGGTTCCATTTCACCGGCCGGGTTCATTTGGAAAGCCCCCGGGATGACACCTAAACTATTGACCGCCCCTTGTTGGACTAATAAGCCGATTCCGATGATGGAGTTTTGGAAAGCTAAAGGTAAACTAATTTTTAAATCATAAAGTAAGAGAGGAACATCGTTTTTTCGAATGATTAAATCCCCGAACTTTAAGCGGATATCTTTAAATCTCGCGAATAAAACAATGAAAGATATAATGGCAGCTAATAAGTTACTGAGAACGGTCGCTAAAGCGGCACCGACGGTTCCGAGGTTAAAGACAGCAACGAATAAGTAGTCCCCTCCAACGTTAAACAAAGCCGCGACAATTAAGGCGATTAAAGGAGTAGTGCTATCACCTAAACTTCTTAAGATGAAAGTCGCCATGTTATAGAAGATGGTGCAGATTAAACCGGCGAAAATAGTGAATAGATAATCGTAAGCGTAATCGAAGATACTAGCGTCCGTTTTAAGTAAGACGAGCATCGGTCCACAGATGGCAAGCCCAATAGCGGTCAACACGACCCCGATGACAAGCGAAACCACTAACGACATCGCGACCGCTTTCTTTAAATTGACCTTATCTTTAGCGCCGAAATATTGGGCAATCGGGATCGCTAAGCCACCGGTTAACCCGGAAGCGAAGCCGATGATAAAGAAAGAAGCCGAGCCAGTGCAGTTAACACCGGTTAAGGCGGCTTGCCCCATTACTTGCCCGACGATAATCGCATCAACAATCGAATAGAGCTGTTGAAAAATGTTCCCGATTAAAAGGGGGACCATAAAAAGGAGCAGCCCTTTGATGATGCTGCCTTTGGTCATGTCTAACTTAAACAGATTCATAAGCAGAAGTATTTTATAATACTTTTTTTAATTTGCTAGAGGGAAGATAAAAAGTTTGACACTGGTCTTATAAAATTAGCAGTTAAACATTGCGACTGCTAATTTCTTCATTATAATGAGGAGAGTAAGGAGGACAAATTATGGAAATGCGAATGGAACCAAACTATGAACAAGACGAGAACGTCTTGGAAAAATTTGGCCGTGATATTTGTCAATCAGTCCGCGACGGAAAAATTGATCCCGTCATCGGGCGAGATGAAGAAATCCGAAAAGTTATTCAAGTTTTAGCAAGAAAAACGAAAAATAACGTCATCCTCTTAGGCGAACCTGGGGTCGGTAAGACCGCGATTGTGGAAGGGCTCGCTGAACGGATTGTGAAAAACGATGTACCCAATACATTGAAAGATAAAATGGTTTATGAACTCGATATGGGGGCCCTTGTTGCGGGTGCGAAGTATCGAGGTGAATTTGAGGAACGGTTAAAAGCCATCCTCAATAAGATTAAAGATAGCCAAGGGAAAATCATCCTCTTTATCGATGAAATTCACTTGATTGTCGGAGCTGGTAAAACCGATGGGGCGCTGGATGCTTCTAATATGCTTAAACCGCTCTTAGCCAGAGGGGAAATTAAGTGTATCGGGGCGACCACCCTCAACGAATACCGGGAATACATTGAAAAAGACCGGGCTTTGGAACGGCGGTTTCAACCCGTCATGGTGAGTGAACCCACCGTTGAAGATACCATCAGTATTTTACGGGGTTTAAAGGAACGCTTTGAAAGCTTCCACGGGGTGAGAATCACCGATAACGCTTTGGTTATGGCGGCAACCCTCAGTAACCGTTACATCACCAACCGTTTCTTACCCGATAAAGCCATCGACCTCGTCGATGAAGCTTGCGCGGGTATCAAAGTGGAAATCGAAAGCATGCCGACCGAACTCGATGAAATTAACCGGAAGATCCGGCAAAACGAAATCGAACGGGTGGAACTGCAAAAGGAAGATGATGAAAGCTCAAAACGGAGACTTGAAATCATCAATAAAGAATTAGCGGATGAAAAAGCCCAACTAGATGTCTTAACCAAGAAATGGGAAGACGAAAAGAAAGATATTCAAGAAGCGAAAGACTTAAAAACGAAGCTTGAAAAAGCCAAGTTTAATCTAGAACAATACTTCTCGAATGGGGACTACGCGAAAGCGAGTGAACTCCAATATCGGACGATTCCAGCTTACCAAAAGAGACTTCAAGAATTAACTAACAACCCGGAAAAAGACCGGATTGTCAGCGAAGTCGTCGATGGAGAAGAAATCGCGAAGATTGTGAGTAGAATGACCGGCATTCCAGTCTCCAGAATTCAAAAGGGTGACCGGGAAAAAGTGTTGGAACTCAAAGACACTTTAGCGATGAGAGTGAAAGGGCAAGATGAAGCCATCACTAAGGTCGCTAATGCGATTCTCCGTCAACGAGCGGGGATTAATAATCCCAATCGTCCGATCGGTTCCTTCCTCTTCTTAGGCCCCACCGGTGTCGGGAAGACGGAAGTCGCGCGAGCGCTTGCGGAAGCCTTGTTTGATAACGAAAACAACATCATTCGGATCGATATGTCCGAATATATGGAAAAGTTCTCGGTCAGCCGTTTAATCGGGGCTCCGCCTGGCTACGTCGGGTATGAAGAAGGGGGACAACTGACGGAAAAGGTGAGGAGAAATCCTTATTCTATCGTCTTGTTCGATGAAATCGAAAAGGCCCATCCGGAAGTCTTTAACCTTTTACTTCAACTCTTGGATGATGGACGTCTCACCGATAGCCAAGGAAGAGTGGTCGACTTTAAGAACACGGTCATCATCATGACTAGTAACTTAGGGTCCGAATACCTGCTTCAAGGAAAACGGGAAGAAGTGGTTAAACTTCTCCACCGGACCTTTAAACCAGAATTCCTTAACCGGATCGATGAAATCGTCTACTTCCATCCGTTAACTAAGGATGTACAACTTCAAATCGTCGATAAACTTCTCAAGGAACTCGCGGTGCGTCTGCAAGACCAATACTTCGATGTCACCTTTAGCACTAAGCTGAAGAAATGGGTTCTTGACCAAGCTTATAACGAAGAATTTGGGGCCCGACCCTTAAAGCGGTTCATCCAAGACAAGATTGAAACGAGCCTCGCCGAATACATCATGAAGAACGAAATGCATATCAACACTCCGTACATGATTGATGTCAATGACGATAAGATCGTTTTAAGCCCTAGAAAATAAGAGAATTAAGCTATCTCGCAAGGGATAGCTTTTTTTGTTCTTTACCCCCTTTCGCTTTTTTAAAAAGGGGTTATTAACTGATAGATATTTATTATAAAAAACTAGAAAATATTATTTTATTTTTATATAAAATATGTTAAAATAAACTATGGGAAAATTAGTTAATATTAGCGAAGCAGCACAAATATTGGGTGTAACCACA
>UQOB01000005.1 GCA_900542595.1 uncultured Mollicutes bacterium
GCCTAGAAAGGAGAAGTTATTCAGTCATCAAACTAGGCTTAACTGAATAATACGAAATGTATGAGTAAACTCGATATCGTCCGGCGGTGCCCGATCTGCGGAGCGGTCTTACAGGGGGAAGATAAAGAGGAAAATGGTTATATCGACCCGGAGATTCTGAAGAACGCGAAATTGAGCGAAGTTTTAACCTGCGAGAAGTGCTATAACGAAAACCGTTATAACTTGACCCCGATGGAAGCGCAGGTCACCGATGATTTCTTAACGATGTTAAAGGACGCTTTAGCCAGCGATAGCCTCATCGTCTACCTCGTCGACCTCTTTAGCTTTGAATGTAGCTTTAACTCGAAAGTTACTAATCTCATTAAAAACCTTCCGATCTTAATGATTGGGAACAAGGTTGACTTAATGCCGAAAGGCACCAATTTAGAAGCCTTAAGAGAATACGTCGCTCATAGGTCACGGGTAGCGGGGCTTCCGTTAACCAAGGATGATGTTGTCTTAACGAGTCTTTCGTCCACTAATGATTTAAAAGATATCGCGGACCTCATCAAAGAAAAAAGAAGACGGCACGACGTCTATATCATCGGGGAAAGCCGGTCCGGGAAGTCGATGTTCTTTAATAGTTTCTTAAGGGTCTATCACAATACGACTCAAAAGACGATCACCATGCGGAATTACCCCGGAACGGATTTATCACTCATGGAAATTCCGTTAGATAACTCTTCCTCTTTATTCGATACTCCCGGGACGGGGCTCGATAATAGCTTGTTGGGTTTAGTCTCGACCAGCGACGCGAGAAAAATTGAACCGATGACCGCGATAAAGCCGAAGAAAGTGACGATGGATCCGAATACTTCTTTAATCTTCGGAAGTGTCGCTCGCTTAGATTTAAAGAAAAACAATGAAAAGTGCCCGATCACCATCTATATGGCGCCTGACATCAAGATTAAAAAAGTCGGAGCGAAAGACGATAAAGACGGAAAACTCGTTGAGGCGGTGGAAGATGGTGTTTTCCCCTCGCTCGCCGGCTTAGAAACCTTAAAAGACTTCGACGCCTTCGATATCACGGTCGAAGATAAGGGGCAAAGAGATATCGGGATCGCCGGTCTTGGCTGGTTTAGCTTCGTCGGCAATAACCAAACCTTCCGGATCTTCGTCCCCAAAGGCGTAGGCATCTATTCCTCAAGAACTAAAATTAAATATGTCGATAAATAAAGAATTAATTAAAGAACTTAAAAAACAGGGGCAATCGATTAAACCCATCCTCTTCATCGGGAAAAATGAAATCACCGATAATGTCTATGAAGCGATTCTTTTAGCTTTAAAAGCGAGAGAACTGATCAAAGTGAAGATTCAGCAAAACGTAGAAGTGGACCTCGATGATTTAGAAACACGGTTAAATAAGGATAACGCTTATCTTGTGCAAAAGATCGGGCGCACTTTACTCTTATACCGAAAGAAAGACGACTGATGGAAAAAATCATTCTTTACGGCGGGTCTTTTGACCCCGTCCATAATGGTCATTTAAGGATAGCGAGAGCGGCCTCCCTTCTTTTAAACGCTGACCTCATCTTCGTGCCGTCGAAAGCCCCAAGATGGAAAAAGACTTCCGCGAGAGCAGTAGATAGAGTAAACATGCTAAAAGAAGCCTTAAAGGCCGATGGTTCCACGAATTTCTCTTTATCACTCGTGGAACTTAATAAACCCGGAACGGCTTCCTATACCTACGATACCTTGCAAGAATTTAAAGCTCTTTATCCGAAGAAAGAATTCATCATCTTGATCGGGGAAGATCAAGTCGAGAAATTCCCGACCTGGTATAAAGCGGAAGAACTCGTGAAAGAAGCGAGTGTTTATTATGTACCGAGGGACTATAAGGACGCTCCAAAAGAGGTATGCGAAAAATATCACATTCAACGTTTACCATACCTAGAAGCTGGAAAAGTCAGCTCGAGCGCGGTCCGTTCTCTTAAGTGCCTCGATATCCCGCCAGTCGTCCTCCAGTACATCGAAAAACATGAACTTTATTTCATTAAGAAAGTGAAAGAATATCTCGATGATGACCGCTATTTACATAGTCTTTCGGTCGCCCATCTCGCTCAGACGATTATGCTTAAGAATAGCTTAGAAAATAGCGATAAAGGCTATATCGCCGGGCTCCTTCATGATATCGGGAAAGTAGTGCCAGAGATTCCTTCGAGAAAACTCGTTAAGAAGAACGATCCGGAATATCAAGATTTCCCGGCTTATGCTTTACATCAATTCGTGGGGAGCTATATCGCTAAACATGACTTTGAAATCGAAGATGAAGAAGTGCTGGATGCGATAAAATTCCATTGCAGCGGTAAAGCGCATATGATGCCCTTAAGTAAAATCATCTATAGCGCGGATAAAATCGAACCCTTAAGAGGTTACGATAGCTCAAAGATGGTAAAAGCTTGCTTAAGAAACTATTACACCGGTTTCTTAAATGTCTTAGAAGAGAACCGGAAATTCCTTAAGAGTCAAAGTAAACCTTTACCGGACAACCCCTTGAGTGAAGAATGTTACCAATTATATTTTAAGGAGGAACAATAGTGGCCTATCCCAAACACATCAACCTCATCAAGAATGTTCTCGAAGAACATAAAGCGGAAGAGATTCAAATCATCAACGTCAAGGAACGAAGTCCGTTCTTTACCTATTACGTCATCGCGACCTGTTTAAACGAAAGGCAGCTCAATGCCTTAAGCGATGAGGTCGAAGAGAAGTTAGAAGAAAATGGCTTTGACGTGAAGAAAAAAGACGGGAAACCAACCAGCGGTTGGATGATCATCGACGCGGGAGACACTTTGGTTCATTTATTCACAAATAGTAAAAGATTAGAAGTTGGTCTTGAAGACTTACTGAAGAAAGAAGAAACAAAGAAAGCCTAGTAGTTTTAGGAATGGGAAGCACTTCTCATTCCTTTTTTTGTTAATAAGTCTTTGGTTCGTATAATGTCTATTATGTTAACAAGAAGTGAAAAGAAACGCTATTTATCGAATAAAATAACATGTAACTATATTGATAATTTGATATATAAGCCTTATAAAAGATAGTTATCCACAGCCTTCTTAAAACTACTAATTATCTACTAATCATCATTTACCCTACTTTGAGGACATTTTCCCTTATCCTTATTTATATAGAGATTCATAAATTTACAATCGTTCTTCTTTTATAAAAAACACTGGTAATTCTGTTTATTATCTATCCCTTTCTTATCCTTATTTATATATAGATTGGAATACAATCCCTTATCGATTTTTTTGATCAATATCTCTCGCTTTTGGTGATTACTGCGGTCCTAAGAAAGATATAAAAAAGGATGGTTCCCCATCCTCTTGTTTGTTGTTTTGTGAGTATTAATCCAAGGTCTTACTGACTTCTTTCAATAGCTCTCTGATCGGTAAATGCTGCGGACAAATTCGTTCACATGCCCCGCACTTGATGCAATCTTTAGCTTTTCCGTGGCCATCAGAAGTATAGATTTCGTAATAATACTTACTGTGCCACATATCGTTGCTCTGGAACCTTGAGTTATAAGCTTGAAAGAGTTCTGGGATATTGATCTTCTTTGGGCAGCCTTTCGTGCAATAATGGCACGCTGTACATTTAATTTGATTACTGCCTTTAAGGATTCCTCTAACGACTGTTAAGGCTGTTTGTTCTTCTTCACTCAACGGGACAAAATGTTCCATGTAAGAAGTATTATCTTCCACTTGTTTTAAAGTGCTCATCCCCGAAAGCACCATTTGGACGCCTTCCGCACTCGCGGCGTACCTAACGGCAAAGCTGGCCGGAGTATAATCCCCGAAATTCTTTAAGACATTTAAAGCATCTTCCGGGAGTTTCGCTAAGAAACCACCTTTGACCGGTTCCATAATTAATAAGGGTTTACCATGTTTTCTTACCACATCATGGACCGCTTTACTTTGGATGGTCGGGTCATCGTAATCTAAATAGTTATATTGGATTTGGACGACTTCAATCTCCGGATTATCGGTTAAGACCATATCCATAAATTCAGCGGTATCGTGGAAACTCATCCCGATATGTTTGATGAGTCCCATCTCTTTGGCTTTTTTAAGTTCCTTAATAGCTTCACTTTGAACGAAGGTCGGATAGGTGTTATTGCTTACCGCGTGCAGTAAATAAATATCAAAATACTTCGCTCCCGTGATCGCGAGTTGGTTTTTGATATAGGGAATAACATCGTCCTTCCCCTTAAACATCCCGCAGGAAAGTTTATTCGCGATCATGAAGCTTTCTCTGGGGTATCTATCGATTAAGCATTCTTTAAGAGCTTTTTCACTCGCCCCTCCGATATACGGGTGAGCGGTATCAAAATAACAAAAACCTCGCTTTAAAAAGAGGTCGACCATTTGTTTCGTCTGTTCAATGTCAACTTCCCCTTCGTCACCCCCGATATTACCTGTTTTCATCGGGAGCCGCATAAAACCGAAACCTAAGGGTTTCACTTCTCTTCCAAATAAATTTGCCATAGATAAACCTCAAGAATATTGTAGGCGAAATCCCATAAAAAGGATAGATGAGGGAAGACTTTTATAAAGACGTTTTATGAACTAAGTTTCATATAAATGGCTTCCTATCGATATTTTATAAATTATCTTCTCCCTCTCCCCTTTTATTACATAAAAGCCTTTGTAAACTTTATAAAATTCTTTGTAAGCGCTTCAAACAATGCTTGAAAATTATCGAAACTACTATATAAAAGAAAAAGACAGGCCCCAAAAGGCCTAGAAAAGGAGAATCACTATGAACAGCCAAAAGAAGTTCATTGCGGTAGCCGCTTTAGCAGCCGTGGGACTTGTCGGGTGTACAGTGCCAGACCAAACGACGAGCCAAACGAGTGACGTAACGTCCTCATCGACTAGCTCAAGCAGCACCTCTAGCAGCTCCACTATTGACTATACGCCGGTCTATCAAGACCTCTTAAACGCGTTACAGGCCGATGAAGTTGCTACCATCGGAGATTTTTCAATCTCCTTCTATCACGCGGGGACGGATCAATTGATTAATACCGCAGAAAGCACCAATCTTCTCGCGATTGGGGAAGATTACTACATGAACGCTATGAAAGAAAATGGCGTTACCACCGGATATTCCGAATACTACAAGAATAAGGACGGGAACGTGGTCACCAAGACCTTGCTTCCTGATAACACTATCCACGAAACCTTGCAAGTCGACAAGTTAGAAAACCCCTTGGTCTATGATGATTATTTCTATAATTTCTTCGACGTCATCACTCTTAACGATTTAGAAATGGCCGAAGACGGGAAAACGGTTCTAGCGACCGGGCTCGACCGGACTGACCAATACGAAATCGTCTATGGTTTAACCTATTACGAAGATATCCCAATGTTAGGGCTCGGCTTCCAAAAAGTTGATAACTATTGGATTGGGGCTTTAACTGGTGGGGAAGAAAATGTTCCGGTGAAATTAGAAGACGGAACGACCATCAATGTCGATATGACTTGCGAGATGAGCTTCGTCATCACTACCCCGAGCGATATCGGTTTCACCCCCATCGCTCCGTTCACGACCGATGAAAACTGCCCGCCGCTTCAAGAATTATTTAAATCCTTACAAGCGGGGAACTACACTGTCGACATCGTGAGAACCGGCGGTATCGACCAAGGTGGGCACCCCCAAACTTGGTATTTAAACGATACTTCGATCGTGAGAATGAGTCATGACAAAGAAACCGAAGAAGTCATCAACGGTATCGGCTTAATTCAAACCGAAGGCGGTATCGACCAAGTCAGCTATGAAAAAGGGAAATTAGTTGGGAGTCCCGAACTCGATGAAGGGAATATCGCCGATTACAAAGCCCCCTTCTTATTTGCCGCGGAAGCCTTTGCTTATAAAGATGGCGTTTACCATTTAAAGACGGGTTACGGCTTTGAAAGCTTAGTTGAACTCACCTTACCCGATGCGGTCATGGGTTGGAATCAACAATATTATTACAATATCGATGATGGCTCTTTAGCAATCACTCTCACTAACGATGGAGCCATCTTCTATTACACCTATTCTTATTTAGATTACGGAAATGAAGTCACCGGGACCATTACCGCGACGGTCAGCAATATCGGAAAGACGGAAGTGCCTTATGAATATGAACCATATGTCGCCCCTGACTTCAGCAGCTGGACCGCTTACGGGGAAGAAAATATCGCTCTTCTCTACACTTATTTAGGGAATGATCTGACGCTACTTCCGACTTTCGACCTCTCACTTTGTAAGAGCTATAAAGCGACCGATACCAGTAACTACACCGGTCACTACTTAAGGTTCGCCAATACTTATAGTGATGCGGATGTTGGAGCGGCAGCCTATGACGCCTTTATCGCCGGGCTCCTGGAAAAAGGCTGGACCAAGGATCCACATCCCGAATATACCGATGGGATGGGAAGATATCATCATAAGAACGATGATGGCACCTATTACCACTTAGCTATCACCAAAGCTAGCAATGGAAAAACCGTCAACTTAACGATCTATCAACCCAGCGTCAGCCTCGACACTTGGTACAATAACAGCTTCAAAGATCAATATGCTGGCTGGCTCACTTATGAAACGAAGGTTCAAACCTTCGCGGTCGATGAAGCGGGTGAAAAGACGGGTGATGCCTTAACGACCACTACCAACAAGATCATCCATAAGTTCAAAGATGGGGCGATGCAAGAAACGATCAATAACAAAGTTTCTACCTACTTCGTTGAAGATACCGCGAACAATAAGTTCGTCATCTTAAAACAAGGTAGTGATAACAAATGGGCGCCTGTCACCTCGTACGATGACTTAACGCAATGGAACATCACAAGCTACGTAGCGAGCGGCATGTACGTCACTCCGCAGACCTTACTCCCCTATTTCACCGATACCAGCTTATTTACGTCGGTGGAAGGTGATGGGGTCTACGAGATGGCCCAAGCGCAGGTTGCTCCTTTAACCAAACAATTATTTGGTGTCGATTTAAGCGCTAACGCGACCGGAATCTTAAGAATCAACTTCTACGATAACGAAATTAAGCTCACAATCACCGATAGCGTGGTTAAAGATAATACTCTCACTGAAACCACCTGCAGCTTACTCGTGAACCGGGTTGGTCTCCAAACCAGCTTCACCACTCCCCAATTTAGCTACGAATAAGCTAAGTTAACTTAAAAATAAGCGTTCCTTCGGGGACGCTTTTTTCTTGTCTATCATCTTTTGCAAAATTAAATATGTAATCCTATTGCAATATATATTTTCATACTTGATAATTAACTCAGATGAAAATATTTGATTTTAAAAAATATCCTTTAAGTCATATAAGCTATGGCGGCTCCGTCAGGAAAATTGGGATTCTTATCGATAATCAGCCTTATATGCTGAAATTCCAAAAAAGAACCAGCTATGGCCTGCGTTTTAATACGATTTCGGAATATATCGGCTCCCATGTTTTTCGTCTTTTGGGGATGAACTGTCAAGATACCATCCTTGGAACTTATGGCGATGAAATTGTCGTTGGCTGCCGGGATTTTAACCAGGATGATTATCAATTCGTGCCTTTTAATGATATTGGAGAAAGCGCGATTGAAGATAATAAAGGGAAATATCAGTATAGCTATGAAGATATTTTGACTTTGTTGACCATCAATCGAAAATTAACGAACGTGGAAGAAACTGTTTCATCCTTTTTTGACCTTTATCTCGTAGATGCTTTACTAGGAAACTTTGATCGGCACGGCAGTAACTGGGGTTTCTTAAAGAAAGACGGAAAATATCGTTTAGCCCCCATCTTTGATAACGATTCTTGTCTTTACCCGAATATGAATGATGAAAATGAGATGCTAAAGGTGATTTCGAGTGAAGATGAAATTAATCTAAGGGTCTATGATTTTCCTTTATCGCAAATTCGCTTAAATGATAGTAAAAGTTCCTATTTTGAAGTGATATCGTCATTAAAATTTAAAGAAATGAACGACGCGTTAAAAAGGATAGTTCCGAGGATTAACTTAGAAGAAATTGACGATATTATCGACGAAATTCCTCTCATCAGTGAAGTTCATAAAACCTTTTATAAGACGATGATCAAACATCGTTATGACAAAATCCTAAAGTATTCCTACGATAAATTACGGAGCGAAGGGAAATGAAGGAACATATCACGAAAGGCGATATCTGTTTAAAAGACGAACATGGCTTTATTTATCGTCTTTGCACTTTAAGCTACATCACAAATCCGGATGATCATTTTAAATATGTCTTTACGCCTGACTATTCGGTCATCGATCTTTTACCTCTTAAAATCTTTCAAGGAATTCCCGGTTTAAATTTAAAACTTAGGCGAAAAGAATACGTGAGAGATAACTTTCATCCCGTCTTTATCACCGAACGCGTCCCCCAGAGGAACCGGGAAGATTTTTTAGCTTTATTAGAAGAAGTTGGGATGAGTTATATGGACCCTATCATCTATTTAACCAAGACTAAAAATAAGTATCACGGCGATAGTTTTTTTGTCTTACCACATCAAGAAAAAGTGACGATTAAGCTCGATAACTTCCTAAAAACTTCTTTAAATAATCACCTTTTAATCAAGAAACTTTTAGAAAATCTCGCTCAAGGTAACAATATCGCATTAAATGACGTTTTTATCGATGATGATAACCGGAAAGTTGTTCATCATTTGTTAATGAATCTTTATGAAAGAAGCCTTTTAACATTAAAAGAAGAAAGAGATAAAGGGGTTTTAAAAGCGAAAACAGCTGGACGTTATAAAGGAAGAAAACCGGTAAAAGTTGATCCTCTCCGTTTTTATCTTTTAGAAGAAAAGGTGAAAGCGAAAGAATTAACTGTCAAAGAGGCAGCAGAAAAACTAGGAATTTCAATCGATAAATACTACCGTTTTCGAAAAGAAGCTAGAGAGAAAAATAGTTAGTTCTTTTTAAACGAAGGGAAAATCCAGAACTTTAACGGAGCGCCACCGTTGATTTCTTGCCGGATAGAAGTTGTTACCAGGTTAAGAATGAGGTCGATGAGGAAAATCAGAAGGACCGCTAAGATGGAATAAGCGTAAAGACTTGGTAAATCCATGATATCTCTCGCAAGACTAATCTCTTTTCCGAGCCCATAATCGATGACGGACGAGCCAACTAAGACTTCCGCCATAATGATGACTTTAAGGCCTAAACCGAAACTTTGCGCTAAAGCTAAAGCTAAATAACTAAAAGAAGCCGGTAAATAGATTTCTCTGATTGTTAAAAGTTTTCTAACGGCTCCTTCTAACTTTAATGCGTCCATAATCTCACTATCAAAAGAATTAAAGCCGGTGACTAAGCTTTCGTAAATTAAGGGAAACATCACGAGGAATCCCAATATCGATGGTATATATGGAGCAGATAATTTATAGCTGGGACCGAAGAAAAAAGCTGTTAAGATGATGACGACCGCGACAGTCGGGAGGGTTTTAAGGATGGTGACGACTGGCTGCATAAAGCTTTTAAAATAAGGAAAGAGGCCCGCGATCGGAGCGAGAATTAACGCGGAGGCAAAGGCAGTAACAAGCCCAATTAAAAGTCTCGCTAAACTCCACCCGATTCCAAGATACGTGCCTTTACTTTCGCTTGTAAAAAGAAGCACCCCTAACCGACTGATTGTTTTCCAAGGGTTCACCACCCCGAAGTTTTCGTTGATTTCTAAGAGGTAACTAACCAGCCACCATAGGAAAAGAAAAACGATGAACCCCAATAAAGCCGTCAGGGCTTTAAATAAGGGGGTCCATCGTTTCTTTTTGTTCATGAAATTATTTTACGCTAAGAAGAGGGAAGAAGGGTAAGAATAAGTTTCCCCGTTCAAAGTCGACATAAAGGTGTCCGCGAAGGCTTTATTGTCTTCGATATCACCTTTCGCGATCAATCCGAAACGGTTTCCGTTACTTTGAAGATTATTCACTAAGTTACTATTGAAAGCGAATTTCGCCGCTTGATCGGTGACACTAGGGATTTGTTCATCCATAATTTTCTTAACTTCCGCCGGATTATTGATAGCTAAATCGATATTATCTTCGATGTGATCAAGGAAAGTATCAACGACCGATTTATGAGCCTCATAGGTGCTATTTTTAATGAATAAGGCTGCTTGAGGGATGGCTTTTTGCCCGGTTAACTTTTCCCATTCCGTTCTTAAGTTATAGATTTCATTGACCGTCACCCCTTGTTCTTTAAGGGCGTTTCTCGCATTAGTGAGAACGGGTTCTGCGATAAAGTAGTAGTCGTAAGAAGTCGGGTTCGTGGTCAAAGCTTGCATGACTTGTGGGACCCCTTCAACGTAGACGGTACTACTGACATCAATATTCCAAGATTCTTTGGCTAAATGTCTAAAGACTTTCGCTGGGACGTTATTTTCCCCGAAAGCGAGGAAGGTGCTACCAGCCGCGATTTCGTCTTCCGCGGTATATTTGGTGCTGACGAGGTAGAAGTTACCACCGGTTAACCAACGGGCTAAAGAATAAGTTTCGAGTTCATTCTTAATAAGGTTATTAAGGCCGCTAGTTCCATCAAAGATAATAGCGTCGTACGCTCCGGTTAAGAAACTTCCGGCAACTTGAGTGGTATTGCTTAAAGTTGTGTAGTGACTATTCGTCCCTTGGTCAAACATCGCGAGCGCCGGAGCGCCCGTCGGACTCAATATTTCAAGGTTATAATCGGTTGAACTCGAGCTATTGCTGTTTCCGCCGCAGCTCACTAAAGCTAAAGCGGCTAAAGGTAAAATTAATGTTTTTTTATTCATCTTTTAGTATCTCCTCAATTTTCTTCCCGATCATCGTCGGGGCTTTCTCTAAGTTAAAATTGGCCAAAACGGTTTCTCCGATATCGCTGAAGCTCTCACGTTCTTCGAGTATTTTACCCTTTTTAAAGCGGGGACTATAGGCGATGAAGGGAACTTTTTCTCGCGTGTGGTCGGTTCCTCTAAAGGTCGGGTCATTTCCGTGATCAGCGGTTAAAATCACCATTTCGTCTTCGGTGATATAAGGTAAAAGTTCCGCTAAACGTTTATCGAACTGTTCGATCGCTCTCGCGTACCCGACGGGGTTTCTTCGGTGCCCATATTCACTATCGAAATCGACGAGGTTTACGAAACAAAGACCGGTGAAGTCTTTCGCTTTCGCTTGTCTAATTGTTTCATCCATCCCGTCATCGTTATTTTTGGTGTGGACAGTTCTAGTGATCCCGACACCATTAAAGATGTCATTGATCTTCCCGATCGCGCTCACGTCGTACCCGTGTTCTTTTAAGATTTCTAAAGCCGTAATTCCGGTGGGACTAACCGTATAGTCATGCCGGTTACTGGTCCGTTTAAAGGCTTCGGGGGAATTTCCGATGAAGGGCCTCGCGATAACCCGCCCGACAAAATATTCGGGTTTCATGCAGATTTTTCTCGCGATTTCGCAGCACCGGTAAAGCTCTTGCAGCCCCGTCACTTCTTCGCTAGCAGCGATTTGAAGGACGCTATCAGCGGACGTATAGACGATGAGGCTATTTTCCTTCATCTGTTGTTCACCGAGTTCTTTTAAAATCTCAGTCCCACTCGCGGCTTTATTCCCGATAATCTTGTGCCCCGTTTCTTTCTCTAATTCATCGATTAAAGACTGAGGGAACCCAGTATCGGTAAAGGTTTGGAAGGGTTTCGTCGTCCAAATCCCCATCATTTCCCAGTGGCCGGTCATCGTGTCTTTCCCGTTGCTCTTTTCCCGAAGTTTGGCTACATAGCTCTTCGGGTGATCAGTGACGAGGACGACTCCCGGGATTTTTTCCAGTTCCCCAAGCCCCAGTTTTTCCAGAGTGGGAACGTTTAAGCCATTGACACTTTCGGCCGCATGGACAATCGTGTTACTCCCGACATCATTAAATAAGGCGGCATCGGGTTCTTCCCCGATTCCTACCGAATCCATGACGATGACGTAAATCCTTTTGAATGCCATATTTTGACCTCCTTTATATGCTAGTCTTTTTTATGAGTTATGGCAAAAAATATGCTTTAGTTTTCACACTTTTTCATGTATTTATCGTAATTGCTGAGTAAAGTCTCACTCGTGACATGAGTGTAGATCTCGGTGGTCTGAATATTGCTATGGCCCAGTAGAGCTTGCACAAGCCTAAGTTCCAAACCATTTTCTAATAAGTGGGTGGCAAAGCTATGCCTTAAGGTGTGGGGGGAGATGTTTTTGGTAATCCCGGCTTCCATCGCTTTCTTTTTCACCACTTTAAAAAGGTAAACCCTCGTCACTTGTCCCCCGTTTTTATTGAGGAAAAGGTAAGGGCTACTCTTTTTCACTACTTTCTTCCGCTCTTTTAAATACTTATTTATATATATAAGGCTATAGGAAGATAAGGGAACAATCCGGTCTTTCCCGCCTTTCCCGTCAGTAACTTTCACGAGGCCATCTTCTAAAGAAATGTCCCGCAGTTTTAAGTTTAGTAATTCTTGGATTCTAAGCCCACTTCCGTAGAGGGTTTCGAGCATCGCTCGGTCACGGAGGGAAGTGAAAGTTTCTTCATTTACTTGGCTTAAGATATTCATCACCTCATCGTACGACAATACTTCCGGAAGATTATGTTCCCCTTTGGGACCTTCAATCTTTGGAAGCGGTTCCGATAATAGGTTTTCGCTTTCTAAAAAATAAAAGAAGTTCCTAATTGTTGAAAGATATCTCGCTAAAGAAAGGCTTTTATATCCGGCTTCTTCTAAGATTTTTAAGAAGTCTTTAATATCGGTGACGGAAAGTTCTAAAGTATCTTTCAGATTGGGAAAAGTCTTTAAAAACTTCTTTAAATCATCTTTATATGCTTCGATCGTTAAGGGTCTTAAACCCTTTTCGGCTTGGCTGACCTTTAAAAACCACTCAGTAGCTGTCTGGATGTCCATCTTTTTTCTCTTTCAAGGTAAATAGCAAGCGTTTACCCATCTTTTTATTGAGCGATTCAATGAGAATCCTCGTTTCATCGATCTTACTCATCTCTTCAAAATTAAAGAGAGTCAAGGGTTGGTCACGGATATCGTCGCTTTTTAAGTGACTCGCGGTCACTCCGACTAAACGGATGATTTCTCCTAAGAAGTTTTGGGTATATAAAGTGATAGCTTTTTCATAGATGACTTCCGGGTCTTTGGTTTCTTCTTTAAAGGAAATGGCTTTCGAGTGGACTTGGAAATCTTGGTCTTTAGTCGTTAAAGTGATAGTTCGGCATACTTTTTTATCTTTCTTTAGGCCGTACGCGACCCGAAAAGAAAGTTCTTTAATCTTATTTTTAATTAAGGTGTAATCGTTAGTATCAAAGGGTAAAGTTTCTGAGTGCCCTAAGGATTTCGGGTCAAACAAGAGTTCATGGACATCATTATCCCCTCTTCCATTAATCCATTCTTTCGCGGTAAAAAAGAACTTCCCTAGGAGATCCTTGGTTTCTTCGTCATCGCTATTTAACTTCTTCGCTAAATCCCCGATGGTTTTTATCCCGATATTTTCTAACCTTGGAGCGGTCTTCCGTCCGATTCCAAAGAAAGAAGAAACCGGTAAAGGGTACAGCATCGTAGGAATATCTCTTTTCCTAATGATCGTGATGCCCATCGGTTTTTTAAAGTCGCTCGCCATCTTGGCTAAGAATTTCGTAGAAGCAATCCCGAGACTACTATTGAGCCCAATTTCTTTTTTTAGCCCATCTTGAACCTCATGCAAGATGGGGTAAGGATCATGAACCTTACTCAAAAGGGAAGTTAAATCGACATAACCTTCATCGATGGACGCTTCTTCCACTTTCGAAGAATACTTTTTAAGGTAAGAAAAGAAAGACCTTGATAACATCTCGTAATACGGGAAATCCGGCGGTAAAAAGATTCCCTGAGGGCAAAGCCTTTTCGCTTCAAAAACCGGCATCCCGGAGTGAACTTTATATTTTCTCGCTTCATATGAACACGTCGAAACCACCCCGCGGGAAGTCGTTCCCCCGACGATAACCGGTAGGCCCTTTAAAGTCGGGTTTTTGATTTGCTCCGCGGTCGAGAAAAACGCGTTCAAATCGATGTGCATGATAATCTTTCCCATACAAGATTATCTTAAAGATTATGTTAACCAAATGAAAGAAATTATTTATTCTTTAACGCTTAGATAAAAGAGAATATCACTTTTACCTTCTTGCGCTGTCCCGCCATAGATTTGGTTATCGAAACCACCGATAACAATTAGTCAGTTCCCGAATTTCCATCTTTATTTTTGGGTTTTTAAAATCTCTTCCTTCACTTCTTCCGCTCTTAGGTTATACCGATGAAGTTGAGAGTCAAAGCTCCCGTGATTTACGAAGGTTAAGGGTAAACTAAAGCGATACGCTTTCCCGTGATAGCCTTTTAAAAGTAAGGACGCGAGGAGCGTTTCACTAAAACCATTGATAGTGCCATAAGCATCATAGATATAGATAGCCGGGCTTTCTTTAATGAGGTTGATATCTTCTTCATTTAGCGGGAAAAGATAGAGAGGATCGATAAAATTATATTTATCCTTATCTAATAAACGGAATAAGTTTCTCCCTAAATCCCCGATGGCGATAACCGTCGGTTTATTCTTATCAAAAGGCGTTAAATAGTTAAAACGATAAGGAGTTAAAGTTTCGTTATAATCTTGCTTTTTCTCAAGTAAAGAATGGGGATAACGGATAGCGAAGATGCCTCGTCCCTTTTTAAAGGATTCTTCCAGCAAGAAATCCGCTTCTTGGAAGGTGCTGGGTTGAGTGATTGTGACGTTAGGGATCGATTTTAAGAAAGTTTCGTCATAGATCCCCTGGTGGGTATCACCATTAGTTCCCACTAAGCCCGCTCGATCGATGAGGAGGGTGAGGTCGATATTGAGGCGGGCGCAGTCATGGCTCAATTCATCGTAGGCTCGTTGGAGAAAAGTCGAATATATCGACACAATCGGATGGAAGCCGTTAAGAGCGAGCGCCCCCGCTAAAGTTAAAGCGTGTTCTTCGCTGATTCCGACGTCTTTCGATCTTTCTGGGAAAGTATTAAAAGCCTCTTCTAAGTGGCTCCCCTTCTTCATCGCCGGACAAATCAAGAAAGTATCGGGATATTTTTTCATGCTTTCCGTCACCTTTTGCCCCATGTAGTTAGACCAGCTGATTAAGGTCGGATGCATATTTAAGGGTTTTCCCGTCTTAACGTCAAAGGGGGTCACCCCGTGCCAATAGCCGTCTTCGTCATCTTCCGCGAGAGAGTAGCCTTTTCCTTTCTTCGTTAAAACATGGATGACGATGGGTTTCGTCACTTTCTTGGCTTTCGTGAAGGCTTTTTCTAAGGCCTTCATATCATGCCCATCAACGGGGCCATAATAAGAAAAGCCCAAATCATCGAACATATTGACCCGGACGAGTTTACTTTTAATCCAGGTTTTTAAGTGATAGGTAGTGAGATAGAATTTTTCTCCGATCTTCCCTTTCGTGAAGGCCCGGCGGTACGCGGAACGGAGTTTATTGTAAGAGGGCGCTAAAGAAATCTTTCTAAACATCTTATTAAAGCCCCCGGTCGGCTTACTGATCGACATCCCGTTATCGTTTAAAATAACAATCACTTTATGGTCATTATTCCCGATATCATTTAAAGCTTCAAAGGCTAGACCATTGACGATAGAAGCGTCACCGGTGACCGCGACAACATCGTAATTTTCTTTTCTTAAGTCTCTCGCGACCGCAAAACCTAAGGCCGCACTTAAAGAGGTGCCGCTATGGCCAGCTTCATAACAATCGTACGGTGATTCATTGAGCTTTTGAAAACCGCTGGTTGCTCCTTCTTGGTTTAAGTTCTCTAAGCTTCGTCCCGTCAAAAGCTTTTCCGCGTAACATTGGTGCCCGACGTCGAGGATGAGTTTATCTTTGGGGAAAGAAAAACTTCGAAATAAACTGATCGTCAGTTCGACGACCCCGAGATTACTAGAAAGGTGACCGCCGTAGAGGGAGGTGGCTCTTATAATTTCTTCCCTGAGCGAACTCGCAACATCCTTTAATTGATCGTAAGAAAGCTTTTTGAGGTCATCGGGGCTTTTTAGGTCCTTATATGTGTATTTATCGATTGTTTTAGCCATCGTGAAACCACTAATAAACTACTAATTATCTACTTTTATCTCTTCGTTCTTATCGCTGAACTTTTTTACTACTTCTTTGGCGTCGTTCAGCTGTTTGGTGAGATCTTTAATTAAACTTTCCCCTTCTTGATATAAGGCGAGATTCTTTTCGAGCGATAAATCTTCGTTTTCTACTTGGCTGATAATCTCTTCTAACTTCTTCATCTTTTCTTCAAAACTAAGCTCTTTCTTTTCCATCTTTTATCTCCCTTACCTGCGATGTGATTATACCATTTTTCACTTGGCTCTTGATTGTTACTCCGGCTTTAACGTCTTTGATATCTTTAACAATTTTTCCCTCTTCCGTATAGGTGACACTATACCCGCGAGAAAGAATCTTTAAGGGGTTAAGATTAATGAGAGTGCTCTTCATTTCATTAAAGATTCGTTCTTGGTTTAGGAGATACCTTTCAAAACCGCTTTCTAATCGCATCTTTAAGTTCATCAGTTTTTCTTTCTTCATCTCATACATTGCGCTAGGCGAAGAGAAAAACTTCTTATTCTTGATGAGTTGGAGTTTCATCTCTAAGTCGGTGATTTTTCTTAAAACGCTCTTTTGCAGTTCCGCTCTTCTTTCTTCCAATCCCAAGAGAAGTTCCCCTTGATCAGGGGCAATGAGATTAGCGGCCGCGGTTGGGGTGCTGACCCGTTGGTCACTCACTAAATCGAGGATCGAGAAATCGATTTCGTGCCCGACCGCACTGACGACCGGGGTTTTTCTTTTGGCGATCACTCGCGCTAACTTTTCGCTATTAAAAGTATCGAGGTCATCTTTACTACCGCCGCCGCGGCTAATGACTATCACATCGAGATTTAAGCTATCCGCGAAGGCGAAAGCTCTAATTAAATCGTTCTCAGCTTCTTTTCCTTGCACTAAAGAATAGAAGATATCGAGCTCCGCTAATTTATAGTGATTAAAGAGATTTTTAATGAAGTCGCTCTCCGCCGCGCTATCTTTCCCGGTAATTAAACCGATTTTTCTCGGGAAAGCCGGTAAAGATAATTTATGTTTTTCACTGAATAAACCTTCTTTTTCGAGTTTTTCTTTTAAAAGCTTCAGAGCTAAGAGTTTCTCCCCGATTCCGCTTTCTTGCATGTTATAGACTGTGAACTTAAGTTGCCCGCGGTTCTTATAGATGGTGAAGGAGCCAAAACAAGTGACTCTTTGCCCAACTTCCGGTTTAAAGGTTAATTGACTGAGGTTATTCCCCCACATTTGGCAAGAAAGAGAGCTTTCATCATCCTTAATATCAAAAAACATCCCCTTACCGGGGAGAATGCGCACGGAGGTGATTTCCCCTTCCGTATAGATGTAACTGAACCTGCTGTCTTCATTGACCGCGAGATTAAGTTCCGTCAAGAGTTCCTTAATCTTATGGATGACTGGCATATTTTTCTTTATTTTTCGGGATTAAGACATTATCTAAGATAGCGTTGACGAATTTATAATCGGTGGGAGCTAAATAGGTTTTACTTAATTTAATCGCGATATCGATGACAACTTTTTTATCAACTTCCGGTTCAACGTAATAATAATGAGCGAAACTCATGATTAAAATCGCTTGTTCCACCCGGTTAAGCCGGTCGAAAGTCCATTTCCGCATGTGCTTATTGAATTCTTCGATGATGACAGGAAAATTCTTTAAAGCTTCAATCAGCGATTTCTTGAGGTAAAAGGAAACTTCTTCATAAGGTTTTTCGGTAGCGTCGCTTAAAAGTTTCTCGACGTCGACTTCCTCTTTCATATCGAGATACGTCAAAGCTTCATAGAGCACGGTCATCAAGATCGTTTGTTCTTCGTTACGTGATAGAGTTTTACCGGGCATTGAGTTTCCTTTCTAACCCCCGTAGTTTAGCATATTTAAGAATTAAAATAAGGTGGAAAATTAAGAAAACGACGTGAATTACGAGGCTTATGATATAAGAGGCTAAATCGAAGTGATTAAAGATGTCCGGAATTATTAAAAAACAGGTGTAAATCGTGTCGATAAAGAGGAAGGATGTCAGGACGTACGCTCCAAGCATTTTAACTTTCGCGGCTCTTAAGGTTAAGTAGATACTAATAGCGAGAAAGACCGCGCTAAGAACAAAAGCTAAGATATCCGGTGCAATAAAGCTCTGAAAACCTTCCATATTAAAAGCGCTATAAAGGGCTCTAAAAGAAGAGAAAGATAAAGCTAGAGAGTAATTTTTATCGAAAAAGACCACCGCGAAAGAGAAACAAGAAATCAAAGGATACATTAAAAGAACGAAAGCCCATTTCTGAAATTTAATGAGCTCCCGTTCCAGGATATCCATTTTGCTCGGCTTATCACTCATCGAATTTGGACTACTTTAATTTGAATGGAGAAGGGAAGAGCTTCGCTAGTAGTCGTTATAGCGTTCGCGACTTCTTCTTGAATCCGTTCACAGATTTCTTGGACGTTGATGTTTTTATGAATCACCACGTTTAAGTGGAGTTCGATTCTTCCATCTTTCCGGAAGAAGGCTCGCACTGGGTCATTTAAAAAGAAATTCCACTTCTTTTTATTATCGACTTTCTCGATTTCCGCTCCTTCAACCTGATTGACGGCTAAAGTCGCGATCGTTTCAATCGCCCGGCGGCTGATGCCCATTTCCCCGCTGTTACGGTAGTTATTTAAATAGTAATAATCGTGATTCATGCTTATATTCTAAAGGGTTTTCCCATCTTTGTGAATAAGGAGGAAAAAGAGAAAAGGCCCCACTTAAGGAGCCTTAGTTAACTTTTTATTCTTTAATGAGTTTTAAGAGATAATCCGCTACAAGTTCGGGGGTAAAGCCGTAGTCCTTTAAGACATCGCTCGTTTTCCCGCTCTTTCCGAACCGCTCAACGTCATAAACGTGGCAGGCATATTTGTAGTACGGGGTCGCATTATCCATTTCGATCCCCACCCGTTTACAGCGAGGAAGCGTGAAGAAGTTTTCTTTGAATTCATCGCTATTTTCATCGAAGAGTTCGAAAGATAAACAAGAGATGACTCTCGCTTTAACTTTGCCGTGAAGAAGTTTTAAGGCTTCTAAGACTAAACTCACTTCGCTTCCCGAACACAAGATTTCTAAATCCAAGGGAGCATCAGCCTTATAGACTTCGTAGAACCCATGGGCCATTTCTTTAATTGACTTATTATCGCTATAGGGAGCGAGGTTTTGTCTCGAAAGGATCATGCAAGACGGCCGATGTTTATTCTCTAAAGCTAAAGCGTAGCTCTTAAAGACTTCGTTTTCATCCCCAGGCCTAAAGACCAAAGTATTGGGGATGAGCCTTAAAGAGGAAGTTTGTTCAATCGGTTGGTGGGTTGGTCCATCTTCCCCGACCGCGAGAGAATCGTGGGTAAAGACATAGATAGCCGGTAAATCTTCTAAGGCTGACATCCTGATCGCGTTCCGCATGTAGTCGCTAAAGACTAAGAAACTTCCGACGTAGGTTAAGAGCCCCCCATGGAGTAGAGCGCCATTTTGGATGGAGGCCATTAAGAATTCTCTAATCCCAAAGTTAATATTTCTTCCTTCCGGAGTAAGGGGCGAAAGGTCAATCATCCCTTTAGACGGGGTTTTGACCGAACTCTTAACGTCCGCGCTACCCCCAATCGTCCAAGGAAGAGCCTGCACGATCGCGGTCAAAGCCTTTTCGCTGCTTTCCCGGCCGCTAACCGGGGCGGGAGAGGCTTTTAAACTTAACAACGCATCGACCGCTTTCTTCGTATCGAACTCTAAGCTTTCTTTAAAGCTTTCATAGATATCCGGGTACTTTTCTTTATAGCTTTCTAAGGTCTTTTGGTAATCCTCATAGGCCTTTTTACCCCGGGCTTTAAATTCCATGAAGTCTTCATAGACGTCTTCCCTTACGAAGAATGGGGTTTCCGGGTAACCATAGAACTTCTTGGCTTCATCGCCCATCTTTTCCCCTAAGGGACTACCATGGGATTTACAGTTCCCTTCCAGTTCGGTACCGTAACCGATGACGCTGTGGAGAATGATAACAGTCGGTTTATCTTTTTGCTTTTTCGCGTTCGTTATCGCGTTATCAATGGCTTCCACATCATTTCCGTCTTTAACGGTGATGACGTGCCAGCCGACACTTTCAAACCGTTTGACCATGTCTTCTTTCGATGATAAAGAAGTCGGACCATCCAAAGTCGAAGTGTTTTGATCGAGGAAAAGGATTAAACGATTTAATTTATGAAGACCTGCGAAAGCGATGGCTTCTTGAGAAATCCCTTCTTCCAAGCACCCGTCACCCGCTAAACAATAGGTGTAATGAGAACAAAGTTCATTGCCTTCCGGGTAGAAGTGTCTTAAATGTTTTTCCGCGAGAGCGAACCCGACAGCTTGCGCTAAACCTTGGCCTAAAGGACCGCTAGTCGCATCGACACCGGGCGTCACATGAACTTCCGGGTGACCGGGAGTTTTGCTATCGAGTTGCCTAAAGTGCTTAAGGTCATCTAAGGTCACATCGTACCCTGACACGTGAAGCATCGCGTAAAGCAGAGCGCTACAATGGCCGCTAGAGAGAATGAAACGATCCCGATTAAAGAAATCAGGGTGAGTAGGATCCGCCGTGAGATGGCTCCTAAAAAGCACGTAAAGGGTCGGCGCGACATCGAGCGCCATCCCCGGGTGACCGCTTTTCGCCGTGTTAGTTTCATCAATGATGAGAGAACGGATACAAGCGATACTGTTTCGATTAAATCTAGCTTTCATAGTTCCTCCTAGTATTTATTTAGTAATAATCTAGTTCTTATTTAGTGGCTATAATGATGTTCATGTTCGTGTTCTTCTTCCATCATCTTTTCAAGCGTTGCGAAGAAATCTTCTTCCGGGGTTAAACTGACTTCCACTTGTTCTTCGGTTCGAAGGTTTTTAACTTTAACAACTCCCCGAGCAAGTTCATCTTCCCCGTAGATAACCGCGAACTTCGCGTTCTTCCTGACCGCTTTCTTAAAGGCCGCTCCAACTTTTTGGGCTTTATAGCTGTAATTAACTTGGTAGCCTTCGCTTCTCAGTAAGGTCGCTAAAAGTAAAGTTTCCCGGTCATCTATTTCCCCGACCGGGATTAAATAGAAGTCGCTGGTTTCTTGGATATCATCTAAAAGATGGAGTTCATCGAGGACGCTGACGACCCGTTCTAAGCCGCAGGCAAAACCGACGCCACCCATATCCGGTCCCCCGAGGTCACTGACTAAACTCGCATAGTGTCCCCCGCCGGCTAAGGCGCCGTATTTACTTAAATCACCACTCATACTGACTTCAAAGACAATTTCCGAATAATAATCTAAGCCTCTCACTAAGTTATCATCGATGATGTACTTAATGCCGTTATCATCGAGGTATTGAAGGGTTTTCTTGAAGCGTTCTTGGCTCTTTTCCGTTAAATAATCTTTTAAGTGCGGCGCTCCTTTAACAATCGCTTGGTCTTCCGGGACTTTGCAGTCAAGAATCCGTAAGGGATTGATTTCAAATCGGGCGTGGCAGTCTTCGCACATCTCACTTAAATGGGGTTCAAAGTAGGCTTTTAACGCTTTCCGGTAATTATCCCGGCTTTCCTTATCCCCTAAACAATTGATTTTAACGACTAAGTCTTTAAACCCTAAGTAAGTTAAGCTTTGAACTAAAGTTAAAATCACCTCGCTATCGAGCAAAGGACTATCTTCCCCGATCGCCTCAACGCCAAATTGATGGAATTCCCGGTAGCGGCCGAGCTGCGGTCTTTCGTAACGGAATAAGGGTCCAGAATAGTAGTACTTTAAGGGTAAATCTTGAGTAGCGTAGAGTTTGTTCGATAAGATACTTCGCACCACGCTCGCGGTAAATTCCGGCCTTAAAGAAAGGCTTCTCCCCCCTTTATCGTCAAAAGTGTACATTTCTTTTCGGACGATATCGGTGCTTTCCCCAGTACCTCTACTAAAGAGTTCGGTATGTTCTAAAACCGGCACCACCATTTCTTCATAGCCGTACAGTTCACTGACCGAAGTAAATACATCGGTGACGAACCGCATCTTTTCGGCATTAAGCCCATAAAAATCATGGGTGCCTTTAACAGGTTGAATCTTTTCCATAATCTATCTTTCTCCTAATGAAATAAGCGGCGAACTTTATAAATCCCTTTCACCCCTTTTAAATCCCCTAAGATGTCTTCGAGGGTTTTCGCACTTCCGACATAGATGGTGATATCGATGATATCGTTCATCGTTTGGGGGATTAAATGGGCTCTTAAGTCGCTACAAGCGATGCCTTTACTTGAGAGGGTTAACAAGATGTCATTAACCAAACCTGGTCGATCGTTACTATAGATTTCGAGATCGGCCGGGTAAGTGGAGATTCCAAGGTCATCCCGCCACTTGACGGGGACTAAACGATCTTCATGGCCCTTGATGTTCGGGCAAGTGGCCCTATGCACTTGAATCCCTCTCCCCTTGGTGACATAACCGATGATGTTTTCCCCAGGAATAGGTCTACAACACTTCGCGAGCGTTAAATGGACGGTATCCCCGTTTTCGAGGACCACCGGGCTTTCATTGAGTTTTCTCGCCTTTCCTTCCGCTTTAAGTTGATTCTTCTTTTGGATATTCAGGAAGGTGATCACCGCGGTTGGGGTTGGCCGTTTCATTGCCACCATCGCTAAGAGTTTTTCGATAGTTTCAACGTTAAACTTCTCTAAAAGATCATCTTGCCGGTCTTTGAGGATCGTTTTCATGTCCTCTTCGGTGTGACCATTATTTTTAAAGGCTTCCAGTAAGCTTTGGTAACCTTTCTTGACGTTTTCTTCGTTATTGAGTTCGGCGTTTTTCTTTTGTAAGAACTTCTTAATGTGGTTTTTGGCGCTATTGGTTTTCGCGATTTCAAGCCAGCCGTCATTCGGTCCGGGGGAATTCTTCTGGGTTCTAATTTCACAGACGTCCCCGGTCTTAAGAACGGTATTTAAGGGGACTAAAGAACCATTGATGATGGCTCCGACGGCCGTATCCCCGACTTTCGTATGAATTTTATAAGCAAAATCGAGGGTGGTCGCCCCGGTCGGGAGTTCGATAACTTTTCCGAGTGGGGTAAACACATACACATTAGCGTTAAAGATATCGTTGCTCAGCGCGGCGACATAATCTTTCGCGTTCTCATTATTTTCTTCGCTCATACTGACGAAATCCCGGAACCAGTGAAGTTTCTCTTCAATATCCCGCTGTTCCTCTTTCGGGTTATAGTTTTCCCCTTCTTTGTAGCGCCAGTGAGCGGCGACTCCACTTTCAGCGACTCGGTCCATCTCTTCCGTTCTAATCTGGACTTCATAGATATTCCCGTCACCGCTGATGATCGAGGTGTGTAAACTTTGGTACATGTTGGGTTTCGGCATCGCGATATAGTCTTTAAACCGCCCGGGAAGAGGTTTATATAACGCGTGGATAATCCCTAAGATTTCATAACAATTAATCTCGGTTTCAGTGATGATTCTAATCGCTAAAACATCGTAGATTTCATCGAAGTTATAGTTCTTAAGGAACATTTTCCGGTAAATTGAATAAATGCTCTTGACCCGGCTTTCCATTCTAAAGGGTAAATGGTGTTCAAAAAGGATATCCGCTATCCGTTTCTTTAAGGCGTTTAAAGAATCTTGCCGATTAGCGGTCTTTTTATTGAGTAAATTAAGAATCGTATTATATTTTTCCGGCTCTAAGTATTTAAGGGATAAATCTTCCATTTCGCTCTGCATGGTATAAATCCCTAAACGGTGGGCAATCGGAGTAAAAACATCTAAGGTTTCTTTCGCTATTGCTTTTTGCCGGTCCGGTTTTAAGGCATCTAAGGTTCTTAAATTATGGAGCCGGTCCGCCAATTTAACGATGATGACCCGGACGTCTTTGGCCATTCCTAAGAAGATTTTTCGGTGGTCTTCCGCTTCAAAATCTTGTTCGGTCCGGTGACTCAGCTTCATCCGTTGAATCTTCGTTAAGCTATCGACAATATTCGCGATATCTTTTCCGAATTGTTTCTTGATATCATCGATTGTTAAATCGGTATCTTCGACGGTATCGTGGAGGAGCCCGGCGATGATGGTCGCGGGACCACTACAAAGCTCCGCTAAGATATAGGCGACTTCAATCGGGTGTTGAATATAGTCTTCCCCGGTCTTTCTTTTTATTCCGGCGTGTTTCTCTTTCGCTAAAAGGTAGGCTTTCTCAATAAGGGCCCGATCATCAGGGTTATGGATATAAGTAAAATAAAGTTCCCTTAAATCTTCAAAGGTGTGCATCGGGTAGCCGCCATTGGGCTTTAAAACTTTCTCTTTTTCCATCGCTAGTATTATAACAAACTCTTATCTCTTTTCTTTCTTAAAAGATTGAAAAAGAAAGAGATTAACGAACTTTATTTCGTTTCTTCTTTATCAAAGGCGATCAAGCGGTAATTCTTTCGCCCCCGAAAGTATTCATTTTTGATATGAAGATAGAAAAGATAAGAGGTTTTCGGTAAGAAAAGTGATTCCACGAAGTTAAAACTAAAGAGGTTGATGTTATTCGCAATCGGGGTATTGAGATATTGCCCTTTCATAGTGAAAGATAGGTCTTCCGCTCTTAAGGGACCATAGACGAAACATGGTTCTTCAAAACTGGGACCGAAGGGCTCAAGTTTTTCGTAAAAGGCTAAGTTTTCTTCGGTTAAATCTTCTTTATCGAGCTTAATTACCCCCGCATAATCATTCTTTTCAAAAAGATGCTTTAAGGCTAAGAAGTTCCACTGCTTTTTAAACTCTTCTAAATCTTTTTCATAGATCGAAAAGCCGCCGCTTAAAGCGTGCCCTCCCGCTTTCACTAAGAGAGGTTTCACACTGTCGAAGGCTTTTACGATATTGAAGCCGGGGTTACTTCTAGCGCTCCCGACTAAGAGACCATCTTCATTTTCTTTTTTAGAAAAAACGACCGTCGGTTTGTGGTATAGATTTAAAAGCCGATTCGCGATTAGACCATTTAAACCTTCTAAACCATCATTAAACAAGAAAATAGCGGGACTATTTTCATCGATTTCTAATTCAAATAAAGCGTCATTCGTCGCCTGTTTTCGTTCATCGTTCGTGTCACTGATAAACTTCGCTAAGATTTGTCTTTCTTGGGGATTATCAGTCGTAAAATACTTTACTAGACGGTTAAGGATGACCCCGCTTTTCATTCTTCCAACCGCGTTTACCCTCGGGATAATCTGCATCTTAAAGGTATCATAAGTTAAAACTTCATCCTTCCCTTTTAAGAGGGTGAAAACTTCAAAAGGTTGATTATCGATGATCTTTTTAAGTAACCTTACAGCGGTCCTATTCATCTTCGTCAAAGGCATTAAGTCACTGATGAGGGAAACCGCCCCTAAAGAGAAAAGATAATCATCGTACCTTCCTAATAAGCGTCTCGACATTAAAGTCGCCATAAATCCCGCCGATACTTCTTTAATTCCAACGTCTTGAATCTTTGGGTGGATGATATAGGGAGTAGCAGGTAAAACTTCTCCCGGCGTATGGTGATCGATGATTAAAATGGTGATCCCAAGTTTCTTCGCTTCTTCCACTTCTTTAAGAAGCGTAATCCCGTTATCAACTAAGATGATCGCCTTAAAACCTTGTTTATAAATCTTTTGGAGGTTATCGAGGTTGAGTCCGTAACCATCCGTGTACCTGCTCGGTAAATAGGTTGCGGCATTAAGACCAAATTCTTTTAAAGCCAGGTAGGTAACGCTGGTGGCCATGACCCCGTCGGTATCGTAGTCCCCATAGATAAGAACTTTGGCTTTTTCTTCTTTAAGTTTTGATAATTCAAAGATAAAGTTATCGACTTCTTTCCCCTCTAAAAGTGGGATATCATCGAAGCTTACCTCTTTCGTTAAAGAAAAATACTCCCCTTCCGAAAGAGCGAAATGCGAGAGTATTTTTTCTTTAAAGGACATGTTAATCGTTGATACCGATGAAGATGGCTTCTTCCGGTTCACTACTATTCTTCTTAACTTCTTCTTTCTTCGTCCCTTGTTTAAAGCTGATATGAATCTTGCTTAAACCATGGGTGGTGTAGAGCGTTAAAGGAATAATCGTGAATAAGAGGATGACGACACTGAGTAAGAGCCCGATGATAATCCCTAAGAAGGACATCTGGAACAGCTGCGGGACAAAGCCGAAATAATAGACGAAGGTGAAGAAAACCGGAAGGAGATAAATCAAGATATCACCTAAGGATTCGCCTAAGCTTCTTTCCAGCATCATTTCTTTAAATTCTCTCGTCTTTTTATTCCGTTCACGGCTTTCTTTCGTGAGTTCTTTTTCTTTGTTAAAGATGAAAAGCCCAATCACGATGGTGAGGAAGGCGACCGCGACGCTGGAAAGGGCGACAATCGGGGTGACCGGGATTCTCGTTAAGGCGAAGAAACCGAGCGGTAATAGGCTACCGCCGAGACTGATAACGCCTAAGAGGAAGCCACGCGCGAGTTTAAAGCGGAGGATTAAGTAAATAGTTGTAGCCAATAACCCAACCCCTAAACCGAGGTAAACGCTCGAAAGAGCGGGTAAACCAGGTTCGACGTCAACGTTTTGGACCCGGACGGTAAGACCGGTATCAACGAGAGCTTCCGCTGCCGCTTGGGCCGCTTCCGCTAAAGTCGAATAGTTATGTCCATCGACCACAAAGTTATAGGTCGCTTGTTCATCATAATATTGGTTGAGCGGAACTTCGAAATAATAGACATCGTAATTCCGTTCATCTTGGGTCATATAGATGGTCGCTTCCTCTAAGGAAATATCCCCGTAATCATCTTTAGTTAAGGGTTTTCCATCGAGTTCAATCAAGGAAAGATAGTTTTCTTGCACCTTGTTGACCGTATCGAGAGCGAGGGTTTGTTCTGTTCCCTCTTCGACCCGGTATTCTAGAGAAATCGAAGTGGTATCGTGATAGACGTCACCATAGTTAAACGGCGTGCCGTTTAAGCTCGAGAAGGTGCTGATTCCGATAATGGAAGCGATCAAGAGGACCGCTCCAGTGATCGAAACCGGTAACCAGCCTTTCTTTAAGGTCTTTTTGCTCTTTTCATCCGCAAACGGACCAAAGTAAGTTTGCTTTTCTTCTTTTAAGAGGTTCGGAACCTTGCTTAAATCGATACCGTAAAGCTTATTGAGCTTATTCATCGTATCGTTATCGTTGGCTAATAAATAACCTTGGAGTCTCAGTAAAAGGATATTGATCGCCCCGCTAAAGAAGCCGCCGAGGACGAGGAGTAAACCCATCTGTCCAACCACCGTCGGAACTAAGCTATAGACGCAGATCCCAATTAAGATAGCGATGATCGAAACATCTAAGGTCGGCCAGAAAGCTTTTTTAATTGCTTCTTGGTGCGCTTTTTTAGCGTTTCTTCCTTCATAAATCTGCTCTTTAAATTTACTGAAATAATAGGCGGTGCCGAAGAACGACATCAACATCGTAATCATTAAGGCAGCTAAAGTACCAACCCCGAACTGGGCGGCGAAATAGCCATAAAGTAAGAGGGAGAAGAGCATGCTGAGCATCGCGTTACTGGCGATGGCGAGGCCCCCGAGCTTATAGAAACAGCTAAGGACGATGATGCTCGTAACAAAGGCGATGACCCCCGCTAAAAGGGTTCTCGATAAAGCGGGAGTTAAGTGCCACGCCCCAGCAGTGACCAAATCTTCCGCGGTCGCGGGAATATCCGTCGCATAGGTGAAGTTAACGTCATAGCCGATATCGTTGATGGTATGGTAACTATTAGCGTTAAACATACACATATAGAAATAAGCTGCTTTATAGGCCGCTCCAGCTTTATTAGCATCGAATTGCCCGTTTTCGAGAGCGCTGCTATTGGGGATTAATTGTAATCTCGTGTAGTCGTGGTCATCGTTACTATCGTCATACCAGATGTTACTGACATCAGTTCCGAAGACGATGCGGTTGGTCATGTTGGGGTCATAGGTGGCGCTTTCGGTATCGGTCGCGTCTTTAAAGCTATCCCCTTCTTGGTAGTTACCCCAGAAGACGAGGTAACAAGTGGTCGCTTCGGTACCGGCACTACTATCAGCGGCTTTCGTGTGATCCGCGCAGTATTCGACGAGTTCGTTTAAAGGACCGTTTTCGCCTTGCGCGTCTTCTCTAATGCCAAGGGTGACGACCGGAATCCCGTTTACATAACGGATATCGGCCGGTTGATCGATCCCTTCAAAAAGAGCGCCATTTAAGAACATATCGTTCGACGGAGCGCCGCTGACAACTTCGTCATCGGTGCTTCCGACAGTGACAGTGATATTGTCCCCGCTAAAAGAGAGGTAACGTTGAAGGTAAGAATATTCGGTTTCATCAGCGCTTTGGCTTCGAATGGTGACCCGAACGGTATCGTAACCTTCTTTAGTGACAGTCGAGGGAATACCCCAGGTTTCCAAACGATTTTCGATTTCGTCCCCGACCGCGTTTACGGCGGTATAGCCATCATCGACGATATAGTTATCGGGGTCGATGCCCCCATAAGTCGTATCCCGTTCACTGATCTTAAAGACCAATTCCCGGCCGGCTCCATAGGTGACATCCGTATCGATATTTAAGAGGGCTTCCCCAAAGGTGGCCGCTCCAGCGATGAGTAAGGACGCTGACAGAATGATATATGCTAGTTTACGACGCATTGTTTTCCTCCCTTTTCCAAACTAAAAAGGCTGCTACAAGCGGTAATTAGTTTAAGCTAAAAGCACACTATATACAAGAAAAGATAAGGCTAAATGATAAAAAAGTTTCCTAAAGGAAAAGCTTAAAAAAGCTTTAATTGATAACTCTTCTTTAAATGTTCGTAAGCTTTTTCAGTGGCGACCCGTCCTCTGGGAGTCCTGTTTATTAAACCCGACATTAAAAGATAAGGTTCATAAACATCTTCTAAATTGGTCATTTCTTCCCCGATAGCGCTCGCGATGGTCTCTAACCCCACTGGCCCACCATGGAACCGATCGATAATGGTCTCAAGATACCGAATGTCGACATCATCGAGGCCCAATTCATCGATTTTTAAAGCTTTTAAGGCTCTTTTGGCTAAATCGACATCAATTTCTTCGAGTCCTTCAAAAGAAGCAAAATCTCTCACTCTCTTAAACAATCTATTAGCGATTCTCGGGGTCCCCCGGCTTCGTTTACTAATTAGCATCGCGGCTTCTTTACTGATTGGCATTTCAAAGACTCTGGAAGTTCGATTGATGATATCAAAGATAGCTTTTTCCGAATAAAAATCAATTTTGGCTTGGATACCGAACCTCGCTCGTAAGGGGCTCGAGAGGTCACCCGCTCTTGTCGTTGCGCCCACTAAAGTAAAAGGCGGTAACGGTAAAGTGATATTTTTACTCTGACCATCTCTATTGATTAAGATGCTGAGCTTAAAATCCTCCATCGCGCTATACAGGACCTCTTCCACCGGTCTTGGAAGCCTATGGATTTCATCGATAAAAAGGATATCCCCTTCTTCGAGATCAGTTAAAACGCTAGCTAAATCGCCAGTTTTTTCTACCGCTGGACCATTGACGGTCTTGATGTCCCCGTGCATTTCGTGAGCGATCACGTAGGCCATCGTCGTCTTTCCTAAGCCAGGTGGGCCGTAAAGCAAAACATGGTCCAGTGTTTCGTTCCGCTTTTTCGCGGCTTCGATGAAAATATGGAGGTTTTTCTTAAGTTCCTCCTGTCCGATATATTCTTTTAAGGTGCCGGGACGGAGGGTGAGTTCACTTTTAAGATCGCTCTCTTCTTTATGGGCATCGAGCAAACGACTCATATACTCCCCTTTCTTAAATACTTTAAGGCAATGCGGACGATCTCATCGGTCTTTAAGGTGGTATCGAGGATCTTTTCTAAAGCGCTATCGATATCTTTCGCTTTAAAGCCCAATTCTTGAAGAGCGCTTTTCGCATCTAAATATTTACTGTTATCTTTTTGCTTTTTGACCGTGGTACTAATGGCGATTTTGCCCCGTAAATCAAGGATGATTTGGCTCGCCGCTTTCGGACCGATACCGGGTAAGGTTTTAAGGAAAGACACATTTCCGCTTTCGATGGCCTGCGCGAGGTTTTCCGGAGTGGCTTTACTTAAAGCCGCTAAAGCGGGCTTCGGCCCTATCACTTTTACTTT
>UQOB01000006.1 GCA_900542595.1 uncultured Mollicutes bacterium
GGCGGGGGGGGACGGGGACATCCTTTGCCATCAGCCACTTCATCGCCGCTTTAAGCAGCGACCGGATCGTCGGGGGTTTACCCTATATCGGGTTTGATAACTTTATCAAACTTTGGAGTGACCCCATCTTTATAAATGCTTTAGAGAATACCATCTTAATGGTTATCGTGTCTGTACCTTTAACCATCATTATCGGTCTCCTTTTAGCGGTCGCGATTTATTCGATTAAACCTCTTCAAGGTTTCTTCCAGACCGTCTTCTTTTTGCCTTACGTTACTAATACGATTGCGTTAGGGATGGTGTTCGCGATCATCTTCGGGGATACCGGTCTATTTAATACCGTCTTCCATCTCGGGGATTTACAATGGATCACTGACGGGGCTGACCGGTGGAACATGTTCTTTGTCATCGTCGTCTATGCGATTTGGAATGGCTTAGCCTTTAAGATCTTAGTCTTCATGAGCGGCTTAGCTTCCATCGATAAACAATATTACGATGCCGCGAAAATTGACGGGGCCAGCCGGGCGACCATCTTTAGAAGAATCACCGTCCCGCTTCTTAGCCCCCAGATTTTATACATCACAATCACCAGTTTCATCGGGGCCTTCAAGAGTTACACCCAAATCATCTCGCTGTTCGGCGGTGGGGCGACGAACTTCGGGGGTACCAACGATATGGAATGGATTACGGTCGTTGGGTATATCTACCGCTATATGACCGAAAAAGTCGACTATGCGGCGGCGGGTTCTGTCACCTTACTTTTGATCATCTTACTGATCACCCTCGTCCAGATGGCGGTCAGCAAGAAACGGGTCCATTATTGAGGAGAGAGTTATGGCTATCACCGAAAGCAATGCTTACTTCGCAACGCCGGCTCAGATGCGGCGTTACCAAATCCTGAAAGTACTCCGTTACATCTTAGTCTACGGCTTCTTAACCTTGGTCGGGATCTTTATCGTCATCCCCTTTATCTTCATGTTGGTGACCGCGTTCCGGGAACCGACAGCCTATAACCGGGATACGACATTTAAAATCTTTAACCTCTTCCCGGCGTTCTGGAACGATTACACCGGAATGAGCAACTACACTCTTGATAACTTTGTCACCATCTTCACCTATAAATCGGCCGGTGGTACCTCGATTAACTTCGGCTTGTACTACGCTAATACGATTATCGTCGCCGGTGTTTCCACGATCTTTACGGTCGCGACGAGCGTCTTAGCCGCTTTCGCTTTTGCGAGATGTGACTTTAAAGGGAAGAACGCTCTCTTCGCGCTCCTCTTAGCGACTATGATGGTGCCGGGCGAAATGATGGTCATCACTAACTACCAAACCGTCAAGATGATGGGGTGGGAGAATACCTATTCCGCTTTAATCTTCGTCCACGGGGTCTCGGTCTTCTATATCTTCTATTTAAGGCAGACCTTCCAACAGATTCCTAACGAACTCTTCTTAGCGGCGAAAGTTGATGGTTACGGGCACTTCCGTTATCTCTGGCGGGTCATGATCCCAATCGCGAGCCCAACGATTCTCACGATTGCTATTCTTAGCTTAATGGGAAGCTGGAACTCCTACGTCTGGCCCAACTTAGTCGCTAATGGTAACTGGATGGGCGATAGGAGCAAGTGGAGCATGTGGCTGGTCAGTAACGGTCTTATGAACCTCTTCACCAATAGCGATACTGGTTTATCGCAAGATACGGTGAAGATTGCGGGGTCCCTCTTAGTTACTGCTCCGCTATTCGTCTTCTTCCTGATTTTCAGAAAATACATCATGCGCGGTATTTCTCGAAGCGGGATTAAGGGTTAATATTAAATTAGGTTGTATTCGAGCGATCGATTGCAATAAACAGAAAGGAATAATATGAAGAAAACAAAAGTAATGGCGGTGGCGTTAACAGCCTTAGCAGCGACCAGCATCACCGCATTAGCCTCTTGTGTTGGCGGGCCTCGCGATAGGTCATTCAACGTCGACATGACCGTCGACACCCGGGGTGTCAAAATCGACTTATGGACCGGTTTCGGAACTGATGTCGGTGACGCCTTAGATGCCATCCTCGAAGATTTCACGGCCGAAACGGGCATTGAAGTCGAACAAACTAGACAAGGAGGTTATGATGGTCTTCAAGAAAAGATTAACCTCTCAGCCGGGACCAGCACTTATCCTAACGTCGCTCTCGGTTATCCGGACCATTTCGCTGGATATGTCAGAAGCGACATCATTGTTCGGTTGGATGGTTACATTGAAAACGACCATTTAATTCCAGCCACGCGGGAAGCCATCGATATCGGAGGCACCGAAATTAAAGATGAAAGCGATGGGCTGTTCCATGAATTACCGGCTTTCAACTATGATGATTTCTTCAAAGATTATACGAGAGAAAACGAAACCATCGAATTTAACAGAGAGACCGGCGAAGGTTATATCTTAGGGGTTCCGTTCAATAAATCGACGGAAGTCATGGTCTATAACAAGACCTTCTTCGATAACCCGAATATTAAAGCCCTCGGTATCTACGTCCCCAGCACTTGGGATGAAGTGAAAGAAGTGGGGACGAAGATCCTCAAACTTTTAAACGAAAAGAACGCTTTCACCCAAATCTTAGGGGCGGACTTAAACGTTTATAAAGCAACTTCTGATGTCACGGCGGCCGGAACGAAACCTTTACTTGACCTCACCCTCGTTAAGAAAGAAGATTTCCGGGTCTTAAGCTATGACTCGCAAGCGAACTTCTTCATCACCGCGGTCCGGCAATGGGGCGGAACCTACACCGAATTCGATCCGGAAACCGGAAACGGCTATATTGCTTATGATTCACCGGAAACGGTCGAAGCTTTAACTTACTTAAGCGATCTCTACGATGATAACATCATCGGGATTCCGCAATCCTTCGGCCAAACCGATTATTGTTCTGATCCTTTCAAGAACTACTTAAGCTTACTCAACGTCGGAAGTAGCGCTGGCGTCACCAACGCCGTCCCCCAAGGGAAATTTGAAGTTGGGGCTGCTCCGATTCCTTATAAAGATGCTGAACATAAGTACGTCATCAGCCAAGGCACCAACCTCTGTCTCTTAGATAAGGGTAGTGATAAAGAAAGAGTGGCTAGCTGGAAACTCGTCAAATACTTAAGCCAAGTCGCTAACGATCAATTCGCAATTGCGACCGGCTATTTCCCGACCTGCGAAAGCGCCTTAAATAGCGAAGATTATCAAGGCTATATCAACGCGACCACTGGGACCGCGAAAGACATGATCAAGCGGGATGCTAGTAAGGTCAATAGCACTGCCTATATGGTTCCTGAAAATGACTGGCACAAGTTTGTCGATGCGGGCTTCGTCGGAAGTTCCACCATCCGGACGACCGCTGGCACTATCACGGCGCAAGTCTTTATCGATCACGCTGATCCGCAAGCGGTCATCGACGAAACCTTAAAAATTCTCAGCGACTATGTGAGGTAAAAGTATGACAAAAAAAGCTTTACTTTTATCTCTCCTCGTGGTGACGGGCACCTCCGCCTCCCTTATGGGTTGCCAATTAGGCGGTGGCGTCGATCCGTATAATCTCGATTTTACGGTCGATACCCGCGGCACTACGATCGACTTCTGGACCGGGTTCGGAAGTGACTTTGCCGACATCCTCGAAAACGTCCTTAAGACCTTCGAAGATGAAACCGGGATCATTGTTAATCACGAATCGAAAGGGGGCTATGATGGCTTGCAACAAGCGATCACTCTTTCGGCCGGGACGAACAGTTACCCCAACGTTGCGCTCGCCTATCCTGACCACATGGTCGGCTACGTTAACAACAACATCATCCTCCGGCTCGATAGCTTCTTTGAAGATGATGGTGACGATACCTTCAACCCCGAAGACTTCTACCCCGACTACATGAAGGAAAACTATGAAGTCGAATATGACCGGGAAACTGGGGAACCCTACCTCATGGGTGTTCCCTTCAATAAATCGACGGAAGTCATGATTTATAACAAGACTTTCTTCGAATGGGCCAAGACCATCAGCGGTTTTGAAGACCGGATCTTTGTCCCATCAACTTGGGATGAAGTCGTCAGCGTTTCGACCGCCATTAATGAATTGATGGAAGACTATTACGGAAAATTCATCGGGCACGACGGAAAAGGCTATGAAACCCGGGACGAACTCTTCGCGGCTGGCCAAACTCCGATGCTTGATTTCGATGTCATCACCTATGACACCTTTAGACCCTTCAGCTATGACTCGCAAGCCAACTGGTTCATCACCCTCTGCCGGCAATGGGGTGGGGAATTCACGGAAGTCGATCAAGAGACGATGCAAGGTTACCTTGCCTTCGATAGCGACGAAGTGAAAGAAGGGCTTCAATTCATGCAAGATGCCTATAACGATCACCTCTTAGCGATTCCGACCACCTTCGGGGAAGCGGGTTATTCTTCGAACCCCTTTAAATTCCTCCGCTGCGTGATGACCGTCAGCAGTTCAGCCGGTGTTAAAAATAACGTTCCGCAGGGGAACTCCTTTGAAACGGGGGTCGCTCCGGTTCCGTACCGCGACGCTGACCATAAATACGTCATTAGCCAAGGGACCAACGCTATCCTTTTAGATAAAGGGACGGAAAAAGAACTCGTGGCGTCTTGGAAACTCTTAAAGTACTTGACCAAGACGGCCAATGGCACGTGGTCCGCTGAAAGCGGCTACTTCCCGACCTGCAGTTACGCTGAAGAAAGCAAGGTTTATCAAGACTTCTTGAATAACTCGACCAGCAGTATCGACCGGATGAATCAAGCCACCAGCCGCGTCAATAGTAACGTCTACATGAACGATGCGGAAAAGTGGACAAAGTTCGTCGATAAACCCTTCAGCAATAGCTCTCGGGTCAGAAGCACGGTCGAAAGCGCGATGAGCCAACTTTTCATTGATAAAGTGACTCCGGACCAATTGATTCAAAATCTTTATACCTTATTACCGGATAATGTCAGGAGGTAAAGAATGAAAAAGATAAGTAAACTCTTCATGTTCGCGGTAAGCTTACTGTTTATCGCCCCCTTAGCCGGAGGTTTATTGACTTCTTGCGGTGGCAACGAAACAAGCAGCTTATCTGATCCCAACGATCCCATCGCGACTCCTTTAACGGATTCCTTAGCCTTCCCGTACGCGGATGACTACATGAACAAAGACTTCGCCGAACCCAACAAGACCGGCATCGTCTATGGACGGGTCACCTTAACGTACGCGACCGACGGTGACACCGCCAACTTTAGAACCGCCGGAAGCGCCACCAAGATTAGAACGCGGTTTCTCGGGATCAATACCCCCGAAAGCACCGCGAAAGTCGAACCTTGGGGGGTTAAAGCTTCCAAATTCGCCGCGGAAAAACTCACCAACGCTAAAGATATCTGCTTAGTAAACGATGTCTTAACGAGTCCCACTGATACCTTAGGTTACGAAAGAACGGAAACCAACGGCCGGTACCTCGCCTTCGTCTGGTATTTAACGCAAGACGATCAGTGGCGGCTTCTTAACCTTGAACTCATCGAACAATGCTATACGCAGAACCAACTCTTCGTTGATAGTGATCTCGGTTACCTCAATTACTTCTTAGAAGCTGGGGAAAAAGCCAAAGCAACCTATATCCGGGTCAACGGCACGCGGGATCCAGACTTCGATTACAGCGACAAAGCGGATGAAGTCACCATCAACTACGTGAGAACCAACTTCGATAAACTCGGGATTGACCCTGAAACGGGTTCGAGTGGTACCAGACTCCGGGTCACCGGCTTAGTGGTCGGGATGATCGGAGATAACATGGTCCTTAGAGATACCACCAAAGGTCTCGAACAAACCGATGAAGATCCCTACGATACGATTTATGCGTTCGTCGGGTATAACACGGGCCTCGCTAGCATGGTCGGGGTCGGGGATGTTGTCCGGTTCTATTGCCGGGCGAGCATTTATCCGAAAGATACCACCAACGTCCAATTAACGGACGTTAAGACCGACACGTGGGGCGATGAGAAGTTCGAAGTCGTCATGAAGCATGATGATCCGGCTTGGGAAGAAGAATACGGTCACATCGGAACCGATGTCATCGTGCCGGAAACCAATCCCGCGGATAAAGAAGAACTCGCGAGTCATAACGCCCAATTCGTCCAACTCGATATCACCGTTCGGTTAACCGAAAAAGGTGAATTCGATGAAAATGGCGAATTCGTCGGGACCGGGGAAGAAAGCTACTTCAACTATAGCGAAAATAATGGGCTGACCATCTACGCCTACTTAAAAGACACGAGAACCGTCTGTAACCTCAGAATCGACGCTAACTGCTCCCCGAAACTCAACGAAAATGACTTCCAAGTCGATAAGTCTTACCGGGTCCAAGGTTATTTACAACCGTACTTCGATAACTATCAACTGCAAATGTTCAATTACACTAACCCTGAATACCGGGTGGCTTTATAAGGAGAAAAAATATGAAAAAACGTATCTTAAGTTTAGCCTTAGTCCTCGGAGCGAGTTTAATGCTCGCCTCGTGCGATAACGGGGGGCCAACCAATGCTGATAACCTTCCCGATACCAATAAAGAAATCGCGGAAGCGGCGGTCAAAGTGGGAAGTAACGTCCTCGTCGACGGGAAACCCTTAAGAATCGGGGCCCCGAACACCATCGATGCCGAAACCCCTGTCGTCCTCAGCCACATCGCGAAAGTTAAGGCCTGGACGGGAAGCGAAGCAATCACTCTCGAAGTTCCCTTAACTTGGAGCTTGGATGCCGATACCGTTTCTAGCGGTCTCTGGACCTTAACGGAAAATGATCCGGATGAACAACATGACACCTATATTCCGGCTTCCAAGGAATACGTGGAAGGGGAAGAAAATACTCCCCAAAAGGTCGTCCTTACCTGTTCGGCTGCTTGGGCGGAAGAAACAGCTTCCATCGATTACAACATCAACGTTAACGTTACCCCGCCGGTCAGCAATGACTACGTCAAGACTCTCGAAGATGGAGCGACTTATAAGTTTGGGCTTTATCAAAAGACCAACAAAGAGTTCCTCTTCTTCAACGGGGCGATGAGCAATACCTACTACTTCGGAACCGTCAATAACTACGCGGCGGCGGTCGATGTTCAAGTTGGCGCTAGCGGTGACGGTTGGACGATGCTCATTAAGGGTGGCACCTTAAGCGGTAAATATATCGGTACCGTTCCGAGCGGTGATCATTTAAATATCGTCGCTCAAGACGAACCCTTCGTCTGGAATATGGACGAAGAAACCGGCGCTTTCACCGGCATGTGCGGTGATGAAGAAGTCTACATGGGGACCTTTGGTAACAAGAAGACCATCAGTGTCAGCGCCATGAGTCACTTAGATGGTGCCGATACTTGCATCGCTCACTTCTATAGTGAAGATCCGACTAAATAAAGCTTCATTAAACGCTTGAAACAATGAGCCCACCTCATGGTGGGCTTTTTGTTTAGGCATCGTGAAACTTTCCCCAAATTATTAGAAGGCTAGCTGTTTACAAACCCCCTCGCACGTAATATACTTTACAAGCTGGTCCGTTAGCTCAGTTGGTAGAGCAGCTGACTCTTAATCAGCGGGTCGCGGGTTCGAGTCCCTCACGGATCACCAACATTGATTGTTACCTATGATGTGAAAACATTGTAGGTTCTTTTTTATCTATTTAGGTAAATATCAAAGTTCTTATAAAAAGAACATCTTTATACCTATAATATTTTTAACCCTTTTGATAATTTACTTCTTATTCGTTTGATAATTAGGAAGAAACATACAAAAAAAGAAGGATAGAAATATCAAAATAGTGGTGGCAAGCTAGCAGCGTGGGTTAAATTAAAAAAGTTTAAAGACAGACGAATCGCGAAAAGAAAGCCGTGGCATCTAAAACCTAAATAAAGATTTGGCGGTATTTTTCATGCAATTTAGTTTCAAAAGGTATACGTTCCTTAAGACAAAAATTAATGGCAATATGCTGAGATAACTAGCTATATTTACTCTCTTTCTTGGTATTTATGGGTTAAGTAATGGTAAATCAGATTAAAAATCCTCTTAAAACTTCATTATCCTTGTAAAAGTCCTATCAATTGATAGATTTATTGATTTTAAAGAAGTTTTAATTACTTAATTTCTTCCGTTAATCCGTGCTTTCTTTCATAACGGACTAAGAGATAGCTGACAGTGATCCCAATCGCGAGGAAGAGGAAGCCGAGGAAGAGGTCGACCCATTCCATAGGGGTTGAGAATCTCCAACTGGTGTAGGTCGCATAGATTTCCGGATTGATAAACATTGTGATGATGGAGCCTAAAGAAAGACCAACGATGACGCAGAAAGTGTTACCCCGGTGAGTTTTTAAGAGGTGGCTCATTACTTTACTGACCGTGAATAAGCCGATTAGGAAGCCGATAGCTAAACACCCGTAAACTAAGAAAATCATCGGGTTTTCTTTCCAATAGGTGAAGCTGATGGATTCAATTAAGGGGGTGAAATAGCCGATCATCATTAAGATTGCACTGGCGCTTAGCCCAGGGACTAATTGCGTGATGCTGACGACGTACCCTAAAACAAGGAATAAGAGGTAATAGTACCAGGGGATATTAGTTAAAGTCGCTTCCGGTTGTAGGAAGATTGAACAAACACTGATGGCGATGGGGATGATGAGCCCAATAGCAAAGAGAACAAATCTCAACGGTGTTTTCTTCTCGTTTTTAACTTGGTCAACGACGGACGGGAAAGAGCCAATCATCAGCCCAGCGAAAAGAAGGACCGTCGCAAAAGGAAGAATCGCTAAAAGTTCTTTAACCCCGATAAAACCGAGAACGACCCCAAGGATGGCCCCTATGATGATTGGTAAAAGGAACAAGAAACAGGCTTTAAACTTCTTAAAGATATTGCTGATGGCAAATAAGAGTTTTTCATAAAGCCTAAAGATGATAGCGATCGTGGAACCGCTGACACCGGGGACGATGATAGCGAGCCCAATAAAGGCTCCTAAGACGCCGCCTTTCGCTATTTCCTTTTTATTTTTATAAGTGAGATCAAGTTCTTTTGTTTGTTGTTCTTCGTTTTCCATAGATAAAAGGATAGCAAAAGTCGGAATGTTTTTAAATCTCTAAATATCAAGGGTGGTTTAGTCTAATATTATAGCTACTCATCGATGGTTTTGCCTTATTTTTTTCAATGTACCGCTTTCAAAGATGCCGGGTTGTTTAATTTATAAATTAAAGTTACAATAAAGCCACAGGTAAATGAAAGGAGAAATAAATGAATCGTAAGATCATTGCCTTACCTTTAGTTGGGCTTTTGTTTTTGGCTGGTTGTACCGACCCCGAAACAAGTTCAATTTCGATTCCTTCAAGTTCGTCCACTAGTAGCAGTACCACCAGTAGTACTCCCAGTAGCGATCCTGAAGGTGTCACAAAACTCGCTGACGTTATCGCGTTAGATAACGGAGCTGAATTCACCAGTCGCGGTGTTTATATGGGTGGTAGCGATAAACTCAATACCGAATACAATACCTATAACTCCATTTATGTCGCAGATGGTGAAGCTTTCTATCAACTTTTCCGGGTCGATGCTGATTTATTACCGGAAGGCTTAGAAATTGGTAAAACCGTCCTTGAATTCGAAGGCAATGTTTCCAATTACTTCGATAAAGATACCGAAATTACGGTCTATGAAGCCTCTGTCAGTAAAGTTACCGCTGTGGAAGATAGTACTGTCCTCCCCGGTGTTGAATTAACCCTTGATGCCGACCACCAAGTGGAAATCAATCAAGCTAATATCAATAGAAAAGTCTCCGTTAAAGGCGGTGTTGTTACCAATAAGACCTCGGATAACTTTGGTAATATCAACATTTATTTCACCGTCGGTGACGGAAGCTATGAAATCAAGATCGATAGCCGTTATGGCAATGTCGAAACTGATGTCTTAAAAGACCTCGCCTCCGGCGATACTTTCGATACCAAGACCTTCGTTGAACGGGGCAAATTTGTGTACGCGGAAGGCTTAACCATCACCAAGAAAGGGTCTGGCGGCGATGTTCCTCCGACTCCGCCGGTCGATGAAAGCTATGTCACTGAACTCGTCAGCGGCAACAGCTACAAACTCGGTCTCTACCAAGAAACCGCTGGAAAATGGGCTTTCGTCAATGGCGAAATGTCCACTCGGTTCGTTGCGACTGTTGAAAACTATACGGAAGCTCCCGAGTTTGTGATCACCGCTGTTACTGATGGCTATACTCTCCAAGTCAAAGATACTAAAAAATACTTAGGGACCGTCTATGATGGCACCGAATTCACCAACCCGGGTTACGTCGATGAAGCCTACACTTGGCAATGGAATACCGAATACTACACCTTCACCACGAAAGTTGGAGAAGACGTTAAATATCTCGGCGCCTATAGCAATTTCACCACTCTTAGCTTAAGCAACCTCAGCTATGCCGCTAATAAAGGTAACTTCGTCATGCACGCTTATAACGAAGACCCGAGAGTTGTTACGGAAGCTCCGGAAGCCGTCAAAACGACTGTTGCTGACTTACTCGCTGACCCGAAAGGCAACACCCTTTATGAATTAACCGGTGTCGCGGAAGGCTTAGCTAATGATGCATACGGGAATGGCTATATCACTGATCCCGAAAGTGGCCTCAGCATTAAACTCTACGGCAACACCACGACCGCGACCGCTCTCACTTGGGACGGCGCGAAATGGAATTATTCCAACCCGAAAGATTCCCAAACGACCTTAAAAGATCTCAAGAATGGTGACACCATCACCATCCAAGGTATCTGGGACACCAATTACAAAAATCTCTCGGCTGTCACCACCAAAATCACCCCGGCGACCGGTGATGAAACCTATGCGGTCACTATCGAAGAAACCGCCAATGGCACGGTCACCGCTAATCCGACAACTGCCGCCTATGGGGCGACTGTTACCTTAACCATCACTCCGAATGCCAACTACCGGATCGATAAAATTTCTATCGACCATGGTTATACTAAAGAAACCATCAGCGCTTCCGAAGATGCCTATACCTTCACCGCGACCGCTGTTAACAAAGTCACTGTCGTCTTTGTTGACACCACGGAAATCGCGAGCACCTTCACCATTACGAAAGAAGCTTTCCCTGCTTTAACTGATTCGTATGCTGATGTTACTGGCACGATTAACGTCAATGGCACAGAGGTTACTTTAGATGGTCACCAAATCTATGATGGCGGCTGCTTACAATTAAGAAATAAGAACAATAACCCCTCCTTAATCAGTAACACTGTTGCGATTCCTGGTAAGATCACCTCGATCACCGTCAACTTTATGGAAGGCAAGGGTCTTCCAAAAGCTGGACTCTTCGGGATTGCGACCGGTGAAGCGGTTGTTACCTCGGTCTCTGATTTCGGCGAATACGCTCAAAGTGTGACCTATACTGCGAAAGGAAGCAACGATTCTTACTTTGCGGTTGGTCATACCGGTGCGGACACTGGTTCGATGTACATCGAAAGCATCGTCGTCAACTTCACCCCGAACGCCTAATTAATAGTTCCGCTATTAATGAGCCCTCCTTTGGAGGGCTTTTTCTTTTTCTTTTATTGTTCTTTCCCCTTTCCCCTCTTATACTTATTAACGGATAAGGAGTGTTTTTACATGTCAGAAATTAAAAAGACTTTCCAATCAGTTGACGGCAACACCGCCGCGGCAATTGAAAGTTATTATTTCAGCGAGGTAGCGGCTATCTATCCGATTACCCCGTCTTCTCCGATGGCTGAATATGTCGATGTCCTCAGCTCAAAAGGAGAAAAGAACTTCTTTAATAGCGAAGTTAAAGTAGTGGAAATGCAATCGGAAGCGGGTGCCTCCGGTGCCGTGCACGGCGCGTTACAAGGGGGAGCCTTAGCGACCACTTATACCGCGAGCCAAGGTTTACTCTTAATGATTCCGAACCTCTATAAATGGGTCGGGGAACTTTTACCGGCGGTCCTCCACGTCAGCGCTAGAAGCTTAGCCACCAGAGCCCTTTCAATCTTCGGTGATCAAGCTGATATTTATGCTTGCCGACAAACTGGGGCCATCATGATTTGTTCCAATAGCGTCCAAGAAATCGCTGACCTCACCCCGGTGGCCCACTTGACCGCGATTGAAGCGAGCTTACCGGTCCTCCATTTTTTCGATGGTTTTAGAACCTCGCACGAAGTTCAAAATGTTGAATTTATCGATAAAGAAGAATGGAAGAAACTTCTCCCTGTTGAAAAATTAGAAGAATTTAGAAAGCGGGCTTTAAATCCTCATACTCACCCGGTTACCCGTGGTGGAGCGGAAAATGATGATATCTACTTCCAAGCGAGAGAAGCCCAAAATACCCAATTCATCAATGCCTTAAGTGTCGCCGAAAAATATTTCAAAGAAGCGAGTAGATTAACGGGGAGAGAATACGCTCCGTTCGTCTATTATGGGGCGAAAGATGCTGAAAAGATCATTATCGCTATGGGTTCGGTCACCGAAACGGCGACCGAAGTCGTTGATGAACTCTTAAAGAAGGGTGAAAAAGTTGGTATCGTGAAAGTTCACCTTTACCGGCCTTTCAGTGCGAAACTTTTATGCGAAGCGATTCCGTCCACTGTCAAGATGATCGCTGTTCTCGACCGGACCAAAGAAAATGGTTCGGAAGGGGAACCGCTCTATCTCGATGTCGTGGCCGCTCTTAAAGAAATGGATCGACATATCGATGTCGTCCTCGGCGGAAGATATGGTCTTTCCAGCAAAGACACCCAACCGAAAGACGTCAAGAGTGTCTATGATTTCTTGAGCAATAAAGACCATTGGAATGGTTTCACCGTCGGTATCAATGATGATGTCACTCATCTTTCGATTCCGGTCGATGAAAGCTTCAAGATTGCTCATGACTATACTTCCTGCTTATTCTATGGTTTAGGAAGCGACGGCACCGTGAGCGCTAATAAGAGCTCGATTAAGATCATCGGTGATGCTACTCACCAATTCGCGCAAGCTTATTTCCAATACGATAGCCGGAAAGCCGGTGGTACGACTAGAAGCCACCTCCGGTTCGGAAAGAGCCCGATTCACAGTGAATACTACGTCAAGAACGCGGACTTCATCTCTTGTTCGCTCGATACCTATATCTTACGGTTCGATATCATCGCTAACCTTAAAGAAGGCGGCACTTTCCTTCTCAACACTGATATGGACGATGCCACCCTTGAAAAGGTCATGCCCAACCGGATGAAACACCTCTTAGCGGAAAAACATGCGAAGTTCTATGTTATCGACGCTAATAAGATCGCGAGAGAAATCGGAATGGGTCGGCACACTAATACCATTCTTCAAGCTTCCTTCTTCTATTTATCGCAACAAATCATGCCGTACGATGAAGCGAAGACCTGGATGAAGAAATTCGCGGAAAAGAGCTACAGCAAGAAGGGCCAAAAGGTGGTTGAACTCAACTGGAAGGCCATCGATATGGGGACCGAAGGCTTAAGAGAAGTCAAGGTCAACCCCGAATGGGTTAAACTCCCGGTCAAGAAAGTCATCGAAGAAGGCGACGACAAATACTTTGATACTTATGTTGAAACCATCGATCGTCTCGACGGCGATGAACTCCCGACTTCTGCCTTCCTTCAAAGCGAACTCCTCGATGGGACCATGGAACCCAATATCACCTTCCGGCAAAAACGGGCGATTGCCGATATGGTTCCTCAATGGCACAAAGAAAATTGTATCCAATGTAACCAATGTTCCTTCGTCTGTCCGCACGCAACCATTAGACCGTTCTTAATCGACGAAAAAGAAATGGAAAATGCGCCGGATGTTGTGAAGAACAATGTCGTCGATGCGATGGGGCCGAGTGTCAAGGGCTTGAAGTTCAAGATCCAAGTCTCGACTATGAACTGCGTCGGTTGCGGCCTCTGCGTCAGCGAATGTATGGCTAATAAGACCGCTCTTAAGACCGGCAGTGGCAAGATGGCTCTCACGATGGAAGAAGCCAAGACTCAATTCGCCGAACAAGAAGGGGCGGATTACCTCTATAAACACACCACCTATAAGGCTGATAAGTTCCCGTTAACCACTGTTAAAGGTGTTGGCTTCTTAATGCCTTACATGGAAGTCAGCGGTGCCTGCGCGGGGTGCGGAGAAGCGCCGTATTACCGTTTAGTCACCCAACTCTTCGGGAAAGACATGTTAGTCGCTAACGCGACCGGCTGCTCTTCCATCTACTGCGGTAGCACCCCTCTCACTCCCTTCGTCACCGATAAAGACGGCAATGGCCCGGCTTGGGCGAACTCCTTATTCGAAGATAACGCCGAATATGGTTTTGGGATGAGAATTGCTACTGACTATAAACTCACCCAAATTTCGAGAATCCTTGAAAAGGCCTTGACCGCTAGTGACGTCACAGATCATTTTAAAGAAGTGATCAAAAACTACTTAGCCAATATCAAGAATCGGCAAGTTAGCCGCGGTCTCGTCGCTGATTTAATGGAAGAAACCGAAAAGAGCGAAAATAAAGAAGTCAAAGAACTCAAGCTTTACTACCGTGACCTCATCGATAAGAGTGTCTGGATCGTCGGTGGTGATGGTTGGTCCTACGATATCGGTTACGGCGGTCTCGACCACGTCCTTGCTAACGAAGCGGACGTCAATGTCCTCGTCCTCGATACCGAAGTCTACAGCAACACCGGTGGCCAAGCCTCCAAGAGCTCGCAGACGGGTTCCATCAACAAATTCACCGCTAGCGGTAAGAAAGAAGCCAAGAAGAACCTTGCTCTTATGGCGATGGCCTACGGTCACGTCTATGTCGCCCAAATCGCCCTCGGCGCCAACCCGATGAAAGCCATCCAAGCTTTACGGGATGCCGATAGCTATAACGGCCCGAGCTTAGTCATCTGCTATTGCCCCTGCGTCAACCAAGGGATCAAAGGCGGACTCGTCAACTCCATCAAAGAAGAAAAGGACGCTGTCGACTGCGGTTACTTCACCACCTTCCGGTATGACCCGAGAAAAGTGGGACACGAACTTGAACTCGACTGCAAAGAACCTGACTTCAGCAAGTTCCGGGACTTTGTGATGCACGAAACCCGGTTCAGCCAACTCCCGGTCGTTAACCCGGCTCACGCGGAAGAACTCTTAACCAAGAGTGAAGAATACGCGAAGAAACGGTGGGCGGCCATCAAGCGGTTCGGTGGACTTGATAAATAAGTTCTAAACTAGACCTAAGAAGGAAGGGGAAACCCTTCCTTTTTTCGTTTACTCTTTTTAAGATATCTTTATGATTAATGATGTCCTCAAGCAATATATAAAAGAACATAACCTAACCCAGAAAGAATTGGCTGCGCTTTTAAGTGAAAACGAGGTCAACATGAGCCGTTATCTATCAGGCAGTAGGAGCCCGTCCCTCAAGACCATCAAGCGGTGGTGCATGGTTTTAAATATCCCTTTATTTTCCGTATTTAAAGAAGAAAAGTGGAGTTTTGAAGAGATATTGCGATTTTTAAAAGAAGTAAGAAACGATTTAAATGACGAAGAAAAGATGACTTTAATCAAGGCCATTCTCGAAAAATAAAAAAGAAAAAAGCCGAGAATTATCTCGGCTAATTTTTCACCTGGTCGGAACGACGCGATTCGAACGCGCGACCCCTACCACCCCAAGGTAGTGCACTACCAAGCTGTGCTACGTCCCGGCTTTGCCTATTATACGTTCTTTCTTGCTGAATAAAAGAGAAAGTGCTCTTTTTTGACCCTCTTTTTGTAAGCGTTCCCTTATAAGGGAAGGTTTCTTGCATGCTATAATCACAGGGTATGAGTAATGAAAACAAATTTATCGTCGTCAAAGGGGCGAGAGAAAATAATCTAAAAAATATCAATGTCAGTATTCCAAAAGAAACACTGACCGTTTTTACTGGGCTAAGCGGCAGCGGTAAAAGTACTTTAGCTTTCGACACCATCTACGCGGAAGGGCAGAGACGGTACGTCGAAAGTTTAAGTCCATATGCTAGACAATTCTTAGGGGGAATTGAAAAACCGGATGTCGATAGTATTGATGGACTTAGTCCCGCGATATCGATCGACCAAAAAACCACTTCCCATAACCCGAGGTCCACGGTCGCGACAGTCACGGAAATCTATGACTTCCTGCGGTTACTTTTTGCAAGAGTGGGAACTCCTTACTGTCCAACGCACCATATTCCCATCATCAGCTTTTCCCCGCAAGCGATGACTGACATGGTTTTAAAATTACCGGAAGGAACGAGAGTGCAAATCTTAGCACCCGTCGTTCGGCATGAAAAAGGCACGCATAAAGATACATTAGAGAAACTGAAAGCCAGCGGTTTTGAAAGAATCCGGGTCGATAAAGAATTCACGCTTTTAAGTGAACTTCAACCCTTAGAAAAGAATAAAAGGCACGATATTGACGTCGTTATTGACCGTCTTGTTATCAAAGACGGAGTCCGAAGCCGGGTCAGTGAAGACGTGGAACTCGCTTTAGAGTACGGGCACGGTTATTTAGTCATCTACACTCCCGAAAGCGAGAAATTAGTCAGCAGTCACCATACGTGCCCTGAATGCGGGTTCTCCGTTCCCAAATTGGAACCGAGATTGTTCAGCTTTAACGCTCCGTTAGGATATTGCCCAGCTTGTAAAGGGTTAGGAATCAGCCGGACGGTCGCTATTGATTTATTAATTCCTGATCCCACCAAAACCATCAACGAAGGCTGCATCAGGTATTTTAAGAACCAAGTCGGGACTGCGAATATTGAGTGGCAAGATTTCTGCCATTTGATGGATCACTATCACATCAGTTACGACACTCCTTGGAAAGACTTACCGAAAGAACATCAGGATTTAATCCTTTACGGTAGCAAAGAACCGATTGAAAGAGTCATCACTACCAGCGGTGGAAACCGGAATATTAGACGTGGTTACATTGAAGGGGTGAAGACGAGGATTGAACGATTGTACGCGGAGACGGGTTCCAAGTGGATGAGCGAATATTATGAATCCTTTATGCGGGATAGTATCTGTGAAACTTGCCATGGCGCGAGATTAAATGAACAAGCCTTATCGGTTTTAATCAACAATCTCAACATTTATCAAGTTACCCAACTGACGATTGATAAGCTTTTAGAATGGTTAGAAGAAAGCAAGAAAACATTAACCGAGAATCAACTTTATATCGCTTCGATGCTCTTTAAAGAGATTGAAAACCGAGCGAAGTTCTTATTGGATGTTGGGCTTGATTATTTAACTTTAGACCGGATGGCGATGACCTTAAGCGGTGGCGAAAGCCAAAGAATCAGGTTAGCCACCCAAATTGGTTCCAAACTATCCGGCGTTCTTTATGTCCTCGATGAACCTTCGATTGGTCTCCATCAACGGGACAGTGAGAAGTTAATTAGAACTCTTCGAGAAATGCGGGATTTAGGAAATACCTTAATCGTCGTTGAGCATGATGAAGAAACGATTAGAGCCGCTGATTACGTCGTCGATGTCGGTCCAGGGGCTGGGGTCCACGGGGGTAACATTGTTTATTCCGGGGACTTAGAAGGCTTAATGAAATGCAAGGATAGTATCACTGGGCAATATCTGTCAGGGGAGAAAAAAATCGAAATACCGAAAAAAAGACGTAAGGGAAACGGGCATTTTTTGATTTTGAAAGGAGCTAAATGCCATAACTTAAAGAACTTAAAAGTTAAATTCCCCTTAGGGTGTTTTATCTCGGTCACCGGTGTCAGTGGCAGCGGTAAAAGCTCCTTAATCAATGAAACGCTGGGAATTGCTCTTCAAAGAGAGATCAATGGGTCACAAGAACAGTGCGGGGCCTATGATTCTTTAGAAGGTTTAGAATACGTTGATAAAGTCATCAATGTCAGCCAAGATCCGATCGGAAGAACCCCTAGAAGTAACCCGGCAACTTATACGAAAGTCTTTGATGATATCAGGGAATTATTCAGTGAAACCCCGGAAGCGAAAGCCAGAGGTTTTGAAAAAGGGAGATTCTCCTTTAACGTCCCAGGGGGCCGTTGTGAAAAGTGCCAGGGAGCCGGGGTAACCTCAGTCAGCATGAACTTCCTTCCGGACGTCTACGTCAAGTGCGATGAATGTGACGGGAAACGTTATAACGCAGAAACTTTAGCCTGTTATTACAAGGGCAAAAATATCTATGACGTGCTGGAAATGCGAGTGGAAGAAGCTTTGAAATTTTTCGAAAATCGCCCGCAAATCAAGCGTAAAATTCAAACTTTATATGATGTCGGTCTTGGCTATATGAAGCTCGGGCAACCGGCTACTACCTTAAGCGGTGGGGAAGCCGAACGGGTTAAACTCGCCTATGAACTTCAAAAACGGCCGACTGGGAAAACGATTTATATTCTCGATGAGCCGACAACCGGTCTCCACACTGATGACGTTAAACGCTTAATCAATGTACTTCAAAGCATCGTCGATCATGGTGATACTGTCATCATCATCGAGCATAACCTCGATATCATTAAGGCCAGTGACTATGTCATTGACCTAGGGCCGGAAGGCGGTTTCCGCGGGGGCAAGATTGTCGCTCAAGGGACGCCGGAACAAGTCGCGAAAACTCCCGGAAGTTATACCGGGGAATATTTAAAGAAAGTTTTATAAGGAAGTTACTTCGCTTAGGTGGTAAGATATCCCCATGTCAATCGCATTATTAGTTATATCGCTCATTCTCTTCCTTCTCGGTTTAACCGGCTTCATTATCATGATGAAAAAATACGTGAAGGATGGAGCGGCTATCGGGGCAAGTACCGGTTTAAAGAAGATTAGTTCCTCTTCCAAAATCACCGATAAAAAGCAGTTGGGTTTAACCTTAGGCAGTTATTTAGTTTTAAGCTTGAGCTTCTTTGTTTTAACTTTAGGGATTTTCTTAGGGCACCCGGAATGGCAAAGTGTGACCAGCTACGTCCAAGGTCCTTTAGCGGGTCAAAGTATTTCCTACGCCGGACAATTAGCCTATGGGATTATCGGATCTATCTTATTCGGTCTTTCCTTCGTCGGTTTCTGGGGCTTTTATAGCATCCATTTCTTAAAGAAAAATATCGATAAGAAAGAACGAAAGATCTTCGATATCTGCTTATACGCTTTAATCCCAGTCTTCATCACCAGTTTCTTCTTATGGACCCAGGGTTTTGGAGCCTACCTTTCTTATCCTTTACCCAATGGTTTCACTATTACATCTGAAGGGATTTTCTTAACCTATGCCGGGCACCAAGTGGACGGCTTTCATATCGCTTTCTACGGTATCTTAATCATCACCGGGGTCTTTATTTGTTATTTTTACTGCGACCATTATTTCTACAAGAAATATGGGAAACACGGGATTTTAGATACCTTAGTCTTAGTCGCTTTCCCGTCCGGCGTCATCGGAGCGAGAATCTGGTACGTGGTTGGGAACTGGAACCGAGAATTTGCGGGCCGCGATTGGACGGATGTCTTCGCGATTTGGGACGGGGGTCTCACCATTTTAGGTGGGGCCGCTGCTGGCGTTATCGCGGGTTACATTTTCTTAAGACTGAGAAGAAAATACGTTGATCCTAGGTGGGCGATTGATGTCTGCGTTCCTTCCATTCTTTTAGCCCAAGCGATGGGGAGAATGGGGAACTTCTTTAACTGCGAAGTTTATGGTCAAACGGTGTCTTCCGCTGGTTGGCAGTGGCTACCGAACTGGATCATCAACCAGATGGGAATCAACAATAACGGAAGCCTTGTGCAAGCTGTTTTTCTAAATGTACCTTTGTTCTTGATAGAAGCCTTAATTAATATCGCTGGCTTCTTCTTAATTACTGTCGTCATCAAGCGGTTACTTAAGAAGTGGTTAGTAAATGGGGATTTAGCGGGCGTTTATTTCATGTGGTACGGTATTGTCCGGCTCATTATGGAACCGACGAGAAATACCGCCTTTACGATGGGAACTGATAACGCGTGGAGCGTCGTTAATTCGATTGCATATATCGCGATTGGCTTAGCGATTATCGCGTTCCTTCACCTTCACGATTATTACCAAAATAAGAAGAATATTTGGCCTGCAATAATTGTGGGAGGCGGTTTATTGTTTTCTTCTCTCTTCCTTCCCTTTGCGAAATCAATCACCGTCGTGGAACATGGGAAAATGATTGCCTCTTTAACCGGCTTTGAAGTCTTGTTTAATAATGGTTCACCCTTATTCATGGTGGGCTTTGTCTTCTTGCTTATCGCTTTTGTAGCTTTAATAGCTGTTCTCATTCTTTACCTCTTAAAGAAAAAAGAAATTGCGCAATACGTGTTATTTGGTTCAGCGGGTGCTGCTCTTATCAGCGCGGCTTTCATGTTTCTTGGAACCAATAAGTTAACCTTATACGCTCACCCGGAAGCGTCCGTTAACTTAAGTTATGGCTTCGCGATTACGGCATTACTAGAAGCCATCTTTATCGCCGGCACCCTGGGCATTGTCCTTGGAAAATACATCAAAAAGAAACCTCTTCCCGAACCGCCGGGCATCAAAAAGGAAAATATCACTTCGACCAATGCTTAAACTTTTGATTTTCGATATGGATGGGACCACCTGTGATACCGATTTACTTTTAACTTTAACGTGGTTAGAGCTTTATAAGAAATTTAAACCCGGTTATATCCCTCACCTCGATACGATTGTGACCTTCAGTGGTCCTCCGATCAAAGAGAGCTTAAAGAAAGAATTCCCCGATGTTCCGCTTGAAACTTCTTTACCCTTATTTCAGAAGATTAGCCGGAGTTATTACGATGAATATGTCGATAGTTATCCCGGGGAAGTTGAAGCCTTAAAACAGCTTAAAAAAATAGGTTATAAACTCGCGATAAACACCAATAAACAACATGACTTTGCCGTCTATGTTTTAAAACTTTTAAAGCTCGAAGATGACTTTGAAGTCGTCGTCGGTGGTGGGGACACGAAAGAAAGTAAACCATCGCCGGAAGGTGTTTATAAAATCCTTTCCCATTTCCCGAATATTAAGAAAGAAGAAACCCTTTATATCGGCGATTCTTTCTATGACATCTTGACCGCTAAAAACGCGGGGGTTAAAAGTATGTTAGTTACCTGGGGACCACGGAAGATTGATCCTACTCTTCACCCCGATTACTTTTTAGAGAATTATGGAGAACTCGTAGAGAAGTTAAAAAGCTTATGATGGAACAAGATGTCATTTTAATCGGTGGTGGACCAGCCTCACTGACCTGCGCGCTATATCTCGCAAGAGCCAAGAAATCCTGCGTGATTTTAGAAAAATATGTCCCCGGGGGAAAACTTATTGATATTCCCCACCTCGATAATTATCCAGGGGTAGAAAAGGGAAGTGGGCCTGCCGTCGCTAGCGCTCTCTTTTCCCAAGTGATGGCTTTAGGAGTTGAGGTTCTCCAAGAAGAAGTTCGGGATATTAAGCAAGATGAAACGGGTTTCTTAGTCACCACCCAAAAAGAAAGTTTCCACGCGAAAGCGGTCGTCATTGGAACAGGGACTTTTGGCAAGAAAAAAACCGAAAAACCACTGCAAAACCTCGATAAGTTTAAAGGAAAAGGGATTTCGGTCTGCGCGACATGCGACGGATATTTCTATAAAAATGAGAAAGTGGCTATAAAGATCGATGAAGAAAAAGAAGTGGAAGACGCGCTCTATCTTTCTTCTTTAGTGAGCGATGTTTATCTTTTCACTAATCTCGAAAATTTATCTTTACCTAGCAATGTCCATTTAATCAAAGGGGAGATTAAAAAGGTCGATGGAAATCAGGTGATGTCTTCTTTAACTTATGAAGAGAATAACGAAGAACATGTTCTCCCTGTTAAAGCTTTATTCCTCCCGTCTTTTGGTGGGGGTAGCGATAGCTTCTTATCCTCCCTTCCTTTAGAAAGAAAACCTGATGGTTCCATCGTCACTGATGAACAAATGAAGACCAATATTCCGGGAGTGTTCGCGATTGGGGATTGCCGGAATACTTTACTTAAACAAGTGGTTACCGCGTGTTCGGATGGGGCGATCGCCTCGCTTTCGATTATCCGGTATTTAAGAGAGGTAAAATAAGTGGAAACTCTATCCTTTTCGATGCGGGTCAAAGAAGAAAGCGCGAGAGTGGAGAGGACCGACGAAGAGAAACGGGCCTTCCTCTCTTCTTTCATCCATCAAAGTAGCTATATTTCTTTGTCCGATAAAAAGGATATTCTCGATATCTATTCGGAACAGGCAATCATCGTTAAAACTATTTATTTATATATCGATTCGCTCTACGGCTTAAAAGGGAAGTTTTCGTACACTAGGAGCTCCACTTTTAAGAAGAGGTTAGTGTTCCATCTTTTGATTGATAACGCTCGCGATTTATTGAGCGATTTAGATATCGATTTCTTCAGTGGCAATCTTCCAGAAAGCTTAATAAAAACTCCTGAACAAAAAGCTAGTTATATGGCCGGACTCTTCTTAGCTAATGGCTCAGTTAATTCTCCGGGTTCGAAGAGTTATCACTTGGAAATTAAAGTAGGGAATGAAGCGTACGCTAAAAAGGTGATGAAGCTTTGGAATAAAGGCTTACCGGTCTTATTTTCTTCGAAAATTGTTTCTCGAAGAGGTCACGAAATTATTTATCTTAAAAGAAGCGGGGAAATCAGCGATTTCTTGATTCTTTTAGGAGCGAAACAATGCTGTTTAGAATTTGAAAACGTCCGAACTGACCGCGATTTTGTGAATATCGATAATCGTTTTACTAACCTCGATATGGCTAACTTAAGTAAGACCATTAAAGCTAGTGAAAAACAACAAAAAGCCATCAAATTTCTCAAAGAAAGCGGGGAAATCTATAACATCACTAATCCTAAATTATCAGTTCTTATAAACATTAGAGAAAAATATCCGGATGCCTCGCTCAATGAACTAGCGGCTTTACTTTCCAAAGAGATGAATACCGAAATTACTAAGAGCAATATCAACCATCTCTTCCGGAGCTTATTAAAACTATATGAGGAAAAGAAATGACGGACCGGGAATTAGAAAAAGTTTTGTTTACCTTGTCGCAAAACATTAGAAAAAGAAGGAAGGCCCTCGGTCTTTCCCAGTTGCAGTTGGCCTATAAATGCAAAATCAATAAGAACTATATTTCCGGCATTGAACAAGGAAAGAAAAACATCACCCTGGGGATGCTTTTAAGAATCAAGAAGGGTTTAGACTGCGAACTGACCGACCTTTTTAAAGAAGAATAAGTTAAATTAAAGTCGACTGTATCTCTATCTATTCTCGTAAAGAGAATAATTTTCCAGTCTTTTGAATGCTTTTTTCTTCTTTTTACTCAAAAGGGCATTATAATTTATTTGCAGTTTACATTAGGAGGCAAAATAAATGTCAATCAAACTGGCAATTAATGGCTTTGGACGGATTGGGCGTCTCGCTTTCCGTCGGGCTTATGAGGTAGGCGGTTTTGAAGTCGTCGCGATCAACGATTTAGTCGATGCCAAAACTTTAGCGTATCTCTTGAAATACGATACCACTCATAAGAAGTGGCACGCGGATGAAATCGGCTATGAAGTCGATGCGGAAAAGGGCATCAACAACCTCATCTTTAAGGGTGTGAAGATCCCGGTCCTCGGCAAAAAAGATCCCCACGATTTAAAATGGGGTGAATACGGCGTCGATATCGTCCTCGAATGCACCGGTAGACTTAAATCCCGGGCCGATGGTGAAGTCCACCTCCACAATGGTGCCAAAGGCGTCATCATCAGCGCTCCGAGCAGCGATAAAGATATTCCGACCTTCGTTTACGGGGTCAACACCGACAAACTCACCAAGGATATGACCATCATCAGCGGTGGCAGCTGCACGACCAACTGCTTAGCGCCGGTCATGAGAGTCTTAGTCGACAAATTCGGCGTCAAGGGTGGCTTTATGACTACGGTCCACGCTTATACCAATGACCAAACCATTCTCGACCTCGCCAAGGGTAACCTCCGTCGGGGAAGAGCGGCCGCCGCTAATATCGTTCCGACGACCACGGGTGCTGCGAAAGCTATTAACCTCGTCATTCCCGAACTTAAAGGACGCCTCATGGGCGGTGCTGTCCGGGTGCCGGTTGTCGATGGCTCATTAGTTGACCTCTCACTTTCTCTTGAAAAAGAAGTAACTAAAGAAGAAGTCAATGCTGCTCTTAAAGAAGCAAGTGAGACCACTCTTAAAGATGTCCTCGGTTATACTGAAGATGAAATTGTCAGCAGCGACATCATCGGAGCGACCGAAGGATCATACTTCGATGCTACCCAAACCGTCGTCTTCACAGATCCCGATGGCCATCAATATGTCAAGGTTGTGAGCTGGTACGATAACGAATACAGCTTCACTTGCCAATATGTCCGGCTCGCCGGTATCTACGGCAAAGTGCTCGGCTGTAAATAATTTATTCATTAAATTTTTAAGGGTTCCTTTGGGGCCCTTTTTTTGTTTTCTCTAAAAAAGAGAATGATATTAAGAATAAATAGAGCACTAAATTATTAGATGTTATCTTTCTTTTCTGCCTTTCCCTTTGTTTTAGTTTTCTTTTCGTTATTTTTTAAATTGAGATTTTAATTTTTATCAAGTAACATTACGGCGAAAGAAGGTATTTATGAAAAAATCTTACTTACTCGTGGCTCTTGGAAGCCTCCTCGTTCTCGCATCGTGTGAATCGGGAACATCCTCCACGGGCGGTGACGGTACTTCTATCGGCCCGGTCGAAGGAGAAACAATCGATGCAGCAGTCGCTGCGACTGCTCTCGGGACTGCTCTTGAAGAAATTGACTTAAGCGGCGTTAAAGCTACTGTTAACCTTGATGGTAAAGCCAATATGCAACAAGAGATGGTCGCCTATAGCAGCTCTAATGGTGAAACCACTTTTACTCTTTATGGTGATATTACTACTAATAACTCTTTCAAAAATTTAACTGTCAATGCTGAACTCGATGGTTTAGCTGCTGAATGCACGACCGCTGATTTATATGGCTCAGCGACCCTAACCGGTGGCTATCAAGCGACCCTTGATTCTGTCTATAGTGATGGCGATGGAAAAGTTTATACTGAGGAAGAACTTAAAGCGCTTAATATCAGTCTTCCTCCGTTTGACGAAGTCAATCTCCCTTCCTTAAACGAAGAAGTTCACATTTATGGTGATAAATTATATTTCGATCTCAGCAAAGGATTAAGTGATTTTATTAACAGTGTAATCGCTGCTACAAGCGGCACAACAACGAGCCAAGCTCCTGCTCTTGACTTAACTAAATTTATGACTCCGGTGTTTGGCGAAATTCCGCTTGATTTAACCACTGTTTCTACAACAATTGCTCAAATTAGCTCTGAACTTAATACTTATCTTCCGTTGGTTTCTATGATTGGTACTGCTTCTTATACTAAAGGAGCGGATGATATCTATGGCATTCACGTCGATGTCAGCGAAGCGCAAGTTAAGAAGTTAATGGTGGATTTAATTGTTGCTAACCTTACCACTGGCCAAGAAACAGCAGAAGAACTTGCAGCTAAGAAACAGATGATTTCTTCGATCATTGCGCCCATTTCACTCGGAGCTTGGAAAATTGATCTCAACTATAAGAATGATGGAAGCTATTTTGCGTTAGCTCTTACCGATATTGTCGTTGATGGCGGTATCAGCATCCCGGAAACAATGAGTATGGATTTTGACATCGATTTAGATTTGAATGTCGTCATTGAAACCGGTGTCACTGTCGATGATAGTTGGGAACCGACTGGAGATTATCTTGACTTATCTGGAAACACCGTTCCTGAAGCGTAAATTTTAAATAACAAGCAATGAACCGCCTTCGGGCGGTTTTTTCGTATTATCTATAGCAAAACCTCGTTATTTTATTTGATTTATCGATTTTTAACTCAAAGATAATATTTTCTTTGAATGCTATTTCTCTACCCCAAATTTATCTCTGTGCTATCATAGATAGCAAAGGAGCAGAATACATGATTACTGTTAATGATCTTCACGACTTAAAAGGAAAAGTCGTTTATGTCCGGGTCGATTTTAACGTCCCTCAAAAGGCTGGTGTCATCCGTGACAACAACCGGATTGTCGCCGCTTTACCGACGATTACCAAACTCACCTCGCAAGGAGCGAGAGTGCTTTTGATGAGCCACCTCGGCAAAATCAAATGGAAAGAACCGGATCCCAATAAGATTGAAGAAATGAAGAAGGCCAACGATATGGCCCCGGTCGCAAAAGCTCTCCAAGGCCTTTTACCGGATACCAAAGTTCATTTCGTCAATGCGACGAGAGGCGCGGCTTTAAAAGAAGCGGTCGAATCTCTGAAAGATGGAGAAATCCTCTTAGCCCAAAATACCCGTTACGAAAAGGGTGAAGAAAAGAATGATCCCGAACTCGCGAAAGACTGGGCGAGCCTCTGCGATTCCTATGTGATGGATGCTTTCGGAAGCGCTCACCGGGCCCATGCTTCAACCGTCGGCGTTCCTTCGATCCTCAAAGCCGAAGGAAAACCGGTCGCGCTCGGTTATTTAATGATTAAGGAAGTTGAAAATCTTTCCCGCTGCGTGGAACCGAAAGCGGAAGATAGACCTTACATCGCGATTCTCGGTGGTTTCAAAGTCAGCGATAAGATTAAAGTTATCGATAGCCTTCTCAAGAAGTGCGACAAGATCTTAATCGGTGGCGCGATGGCGTACACCTTTAAGAAAGCCTTAGGGCAAAAGGTTGGTCATAGCCCCGTCGAAGATGATCAACTTGATTATGCGAAAAAGTGCTACGAAGAAGCCAATGGCCGTTTACTCCTCCCCATCGATAGCGTCATCACCGATAGCTTCGACGAAAAAGAAGGAAGAGTTATCAAGACCGTGGAAGGGGATATCCCCGATGGTTTCCAAGGCTGCGATATCGGTCCGAAGACCCAAAAGCTTTATCACGATGAAATCTTAAAAGCCAAACTCGTCTTCTGGAATGGCCCGATGGGTGTCTTCGAACAAAAGGACTTCCAACAAGGGACGATCGCGATTTGTGAAGCGATTAAAGAACTCGACGGCAAAGCCTTCACCGTTTGCGGCGGTGGCGATAGCGCTAGCGCCGTTAAACAATTCGGCTATAAACAATATTTCAGCCACGTTTCCACCGGTGGCGGTGCCTCGCTTGAAATGATTGAAAACGATGGCCACCTCCCGGGTGTCGATGTCTTAAGGTAAGCCTCATGCGGAAGAAATTTTTACTCGGTAACTGGAAAATGAATAAGACGGTCTCGGAGGCGAAAGACTTCGCCTCTCAGGCCAGTGATATGGTCGCTTTAGCTAAAGCCCATGACGTGGAAATCGGGATCGCTCCGACTTTCATTTGTTTACCGGGCGTCATCGAAGTGGCCCCGAAAGGCTTAATCATTTCCAGCCAAAACTGCAATGAACATGATTCCGGTGCTTATACCGGGGAAGTCAGTGTTCCAATGTTAAAAGATATTGGGGTCACCCACGTCATCATCGGGCACTCCGAACGCCGGGAATATAACGGGGAAACCTCCGTTGCTTGTAACGCTAAAATTAAGAACATCCTTAAATACGGTTTAACTCCCGTCTATTGCTGCGGGGAAAGCCTCGAAACCTTTGAAAAGGGGGAAACGATGGACTTCGTCAAAACCCAAATCATCGAAGGTTTCAAAGATTTAAGTGGGGAAGATGCTAAGAAAGTCGTCATCGCCTATGAACCAATCTGGGCGATTGGCACCGGTAAGAGCGCAACCCAAGAAATCGCCGAAAACACCATCAAAGGTATCAGAGATATCTTAAAAGGTTTATATGGGGAAGAAGTTTCCGAAGAAATCCGTATCCTCTACGGGGGCAGCGTGAAACCGGAAAACATCAAAACCTATATGGCCGCGAAAGATATCGATGGAGCCTTAGTCGGTGGAGCATCGCTCAAACCGGATAGCTTCCTCGCTCTCCTTCAAGGAGTCATCGCATGACCGATTCCTCTTTAGCTTTTAGCCAAGACACCGGAAAGGTTAAGACCAAGTTCTTAGCCCTTATCTTCTTATATTTAGCGTTAGGGGTCTTTGTCACTCTGGGAGTAGGGCTTCTCTATTCCTATATCTTATGGTCAAGTTTTGAAGCTGGCTCTAATGAGATGGCGATCGCTTATATGGCGACGTTCGCTATTAGCGGAATCGGAATCTTCGTGATGATGATCATCAATAGCGTCTATATCAGTAAAACCAATAAAGCTCCGTGGGTGGGTTTCCTCATCTTCGCGGTTCTCTATGGGTTATTGTTTAGCGGGGTCCTCTTAACCGGGCTTATCACCTTCTATACTTTGATGGAAGCCTTAGGGATCACGACAGGTTTATTCCTCATCATGTTCTTACTCGGGTATTTCTCAAAGATTAATTGGAACCCCATCGCCTTCATCGCTCTTACGATGTTGATCGGTGTCTTGCTGGTCTCGATGTTCTTCGGGATCTGGTATTTGATTAGCCCCAGCACCTTTATGCTTCTGGACTTCATCATTTCCATCATCTTCATCATCGCGGTCACCTTGATTGTCGGGGTGGACGCAAATCGAGCAGCGAAGATTGCAGCCACCGGGATGGCGAACAATAACTTAGCCCTCTTCATGGCCTATAACTTCTACGTTGATTTCATTGGGATTTTCCTCCGGGTCTTGTTGTTGCTAGCCTCTTCGAGGAATAACTGATTTAAAGAAAACGAAAGCCGCTCCGAAATGGAGCGCTTTTTTCTATATATACAGATATATAAAGAGGGGAAGAAAAGAGGGATTTTAGCCGTGAAAGGGCTTTCTAAAAAAAGTTATAAAATTCTCTTGACGGATACTTGGAAAACGATAGAATTATCAACGCTGAAACTTAAGTCGAACGGCTCGGGTGACAGCTATCCGTATAGCTACGAAAACAACAATTAAAAAAATTAAAAATAATTGTTGACATCGCTTGCGGAAAAGAATAATCTAGTAATGCACAAATTCGGGTAGGACCTAGCTTCCCGAAGGGAAGAAATTTGTGCGGCTGATCTTTGAAAACTAAACAGATGTACAAACACTAACGTCGATTCCGAATATATAAAGAATCAATTAACCAGTTAATAATTTAAATGAACTAGATCAACAATTTTTTGAGAGTTTGATCCTGGCTCAGGATGAACGCTGGCGGCGTGCCTAATACATGCAAGTCGATCGGGCGTAGCAATACGCTAGAGGCGAACGGGTGAGTAACACGTAGGTAACCTGCCCTCGAGTTTGGGATACCCAGGCGAAAGCTTGGCTAATACCGGATAACGGGAGAGGAGGCATCTCTTCTTTCTGAAAGGCGCTTTCAAGCGCCGCTCTTGGATGGACCTGCGGCACATTAGCTAGTTGGTGAGATAATAGCCCACCAAGGCAAGGATGTGTAGCCGATCTGAGAGGATGACCGGCCACAATGGGACTGAGACACGGCCCATACTCCTACGGGAGGCAGCAGTAGGGAGTTTTCGGCAATGGGGGAAACCCTGACCGAGCAACGCCGCGTGAGTGATGAAGGTCTTCGGATTGTAAAGCTCTGTTGTAGAGGACGAAACACTGGCTCAGGAAATGGGGTCAGCTTGACGGTACTCTGCCAGAAAGTGACGGCTAACTACGTGCCAGCAGCCGCGGTAATACGTAGGTCACGAGCGTTATCCGGAATTATTGGGCGTAAAGAGTGAGCAGGCGGCTTGGTAAGTCTGAAGTGAAAGCGTGGGGCTTAACCCCATAAAGCTTTGGAAACTACCTCGCTAGAGTACGTCAGAGGTCAACAGAACTCCATGTGTAGCGGTGAAATGCGCAGATATATGGAAGAATACCGGTGGCGAAGGCGGTTGACCAGGACGATACTGACGCTCAGTCACGAAAGCGTGGGGAGCAAATAGGATTAGATACCCTAGTAGTCCACGCCGTAAACGTTGATAACTAACTATTCCATTTGGGAGTGGTGAAGCTAACGCATTAAGTTATCCGCCTGGGAAGTACGGTCGCAAGACTGAAACTTAAAGGAATTGACGGGACCCCGCACAAGCAGTGGAGCATGTGGTTTAATTCGACGCTACGCGGAAAACCTTACCAGGGCTTGACATGGTGAGCAAATACTTAGAGATAAGGAAATGTTCTCATCACAGGTGGTGCATGGTTGTCGTCAGCTCGTGTCGTGAGATGTTGGGTTAAGTCCC
>UQOB01000007.1 GCA_900542595.1 uncultured Mollicutes bacterium
CTGTTTTTGTCATACAAATCAATTTTTACTTGATTTATTAATAGTTAAATCCTCCCTTATATTATCCGCTAGAGCTTTATCTTTTTCGAGTTGGGCTTTCAACTCCTCTAAACTCTTAAACTTTTGTTCATCACGGATAAAGGAAATAAATTCGACGTATACGGCGCTTCCATAAACTTCTTGGTTAAAGCCAAGTAAATGACATTCCACGATCGGCTCCGTAAGTTTTCCAATCGTCGGATTAACCCCGACATTGATGATACTTTTGTAGGGTCTGCCTCTTAAATAAACGAGCCCAAAATAGACCCCACTCTTTGGAAGAACATAAGGGTAATCCAAGGCTAAGTTCATAGTGGGGAACCCAATCTTCCTTCCGTTCTTAAGTCCTTCAACAACTTTTCCCTTAATTTCATAATATCGACCAAGGTATTGCGAAGCTTTTTTGATATTTCCTTTTTCGATTTCTTGCTTAATAACGTAAGAAGATACTTTACTCCCATCGATATACTTTAAGGGGACAACTTCGGTTTTAACTTTTTCTTTTAAGGTCGTGACGTTACCCGCTCCATTTTTACCGTAAGTAAAGTCTTCCCCGACTACCACCTCTTTCACTTTAAGAGGAAGAATAATCCTTTCGATAAATTCATCAGGGGATAATGCGAGGAAGTTTTGATCGATTTCTTTCGTTAAGACGTAATCAATCCGGTAATAATGGCTGAAACGAATTTTATCTTCAAGACCGGTTATAACTTTCTTATCACCGCTAAAAAAGGAATGAATATCGTTCTTAAATAACAGTATCACGGTCCCTCTTGTTTCCAGCTCTCTCGCTCTAAAAATTAAGGCCTGGTGGCCCTTATGAAAGCCGTCAAAATTTCCGAGGAGAAGCGTTAAGCCTTCCGGGACAGGTTGCTTTTGATCTAAATCAATAATTTCCATTAAAAGAGCCCCCTTTTGCATAGATATTGGGAATTTTCTTTGACGTAATACGCGAATGGTGAACCTTGATAAGTGATAATGACTTCATCTTTATCACTCTTTAAGTTTAAAGGTTTTCCATCCATCACGTGTTTTTTAAGCACATCATTAATTTCAATGATGTCATAGTCTTTCTTAAGATAATTAACAGGATTTAAAGAATCTTCTAAAGCGATATCTTCTTTCTTCTTACTGTCTTTAAGAGAGAAAGGGCCAATCGATAATCTCTTTAAAGAAGTTAAGTGACCAACAGTGCCAAGATATTCCGCAAAAGTTTCACCCAGCGACCTCACATACGTTCCTTCTTTCACGTCACAGAAGAACTTAATTTCGTTATGGTTGAAGGAAAGAATACCAAACTTTCTTACTTCGATTTCTCTCGGTTTTCTTTCTACTTCAATCCCCTTTCTCGCTAGTTTATATAAGGGTTTTCCGTCCTTCTTTAAGGCGGAATACATGGGAGGAACTTGGCTTTTAATTAGAAGCATCTTCTTAGAAGCTTCTTCTAACATTTCTTTCGTAATTGTTGGGGCTTCTTTTCTTTCAATCACAACCCCTTCTTTATCTAAGGTATCGGTCTTTTCTCCTAGCTTCAGCACTGCTTCATAGGTTTTAAAACTGCTATCGAGATATGGTAAGAGCTTGGTCATCTTTCCGATCGCGATTACTAAAAGGCCTTCCGCGAAAGGGTCGAGGGTTCCTAAGTGCCCCACTCTTTTAATTTGGAACTTCCTTTGGAGATAATTATCGACGTCCCGCGATGTTTCTCCTTCAGTTTTATAAAGCGACAGTAGCCCGTAATCCATAAAAGAAATTATAATATTTTTATGCCGACGATTCGTAAAGTTTTAAGTTTAATTAGAAAAGCCGACCAAGACTTCGACCTCCTCCATAATGGTGACCGAGTCATCATTGGATTGTCAGGGGGCAAAGACAGTTTAGGGCTTCTTTATGCCTTAAGTTTATATCGCTTATACCAAAATAAGAATTTCACGATTCTCCCCGTCCATATCGATTTAGGGTTTAGAGAAACGCCTGATTACACCTTAATCAAAGAGTTCTGCGATAAGTTAAAGCTCCCTCTCTATATCGATGATAGCCGTTTTGTCTTCGATGTCCTTAAACGTGAACAAGGAAATAAGAACCATTTACCATGTTCCATCTGTTCCAGAATGAAAAAAGCCATCATGGCGAAAAAGATGCATGAACTGAAGGCTAATAAGGTTGCTTTCGCCCATCACGCAACTGACGCGGTAGAGACGCTCTTCATGAACATGATTCACGGAAGTCGAGTCAATACCTTTAGCCCGAAGATGGATTTAAAGAGGTCGGGTGTCACCTTTATTAGGCCTTTAATCTACGTTAAAGAAAATGATTTAGTGAGGTTAAGCGAAGAAGAAGGTTTCCCCAATATTCCTTCTTTCTGCCCAGCCGATAAACATACCGAACGCGAGAACGTTAAGAACTTCTTAAAAGAGATGTATAAAACCTTCCCCGAAGCGGAAAATAATTTCTTAAAGATGCTGACGAACTATAAGCAGTTCTCTCTCTTTTTCGATACTTTAAGTTACCAAAATCCCTTTGACCAAGACTATGCTTTAAAACCCATGACCAATAAACCCTTAGAAGATAGTTTCTTAATCCTCCACCAGGGTCAAGAAGTTGGGACGATATCTTACAAATTCTTAGCGGCACATAAAGTTGTCATCTATAACGTTAAGGGTAAGAAAAAAGACCGGATTATGGCCTTTAAACAACTTGAACGTCATCTCAGCCAAATCGCGGTCCCGGTGACGATAATCGCCCATGGCTTTAAAGACGAAAAACCGGAGCTCGGTTTAACTTTAACCAAGCCCCGGACTTATAGTAAGAAGATTTTAAAACCGATTAAATAAATCAGTCGTTATTGAACTTATCGAGTTCGTCTTTTTCCCGTTTTAAGGCGGCATCTAAAGCGTCTAATCTCGCGGATTGTTCGTCTAAGATAAAGATTAATTCTGGTACCTTATAAACATCTAACCTCTGGCTGAGCTTTTTCCTAACTACACCCTTCACTCTTTGGAGTTCTTCGAAGTTTTGTTCCGGATACTTGCTCCCTAAGAAAGTGACATAGATTTTTGCGATCGAGTGGTCGTTATTTACTTCCACATCGTTGACCACGCAGAAGCCGAGGTGTTTATTCTTCAGCTCCATCTGGACGATTTCGGCGATATTCTTGTAGATTAAGGTCTTTAACCGTTCACTTCTATTGGCCATTATTCTTTATCCACCATTTCAAAACCTTCGATGAGGTCTTTTTCTTTGATGTCGTTATAACCGCTGATGGTGATACCGCATTCGTAGCCTTGTTTTACTTCATGGACGCTATCTTTAAAGCGTTGAAGTGACCCGATAGTGCCGGTATAGATAACCGCACCATCGCGGATTAAACGGCATTTGGTCCCGACTTTGAGGTAGCCATCTTGGACGTAAGATCCGGCGACGACCCCGACGTGGGTGATTTTAAAGATGTGTCTCACTTCCGCTTGCCCGGTGATCTTTTCCACTTGTTCGAGCTTAATTTGTCCTTTGATCAGGCTTTGAAGTTCATCTAAGAGTTCATAGATGATTTGGTGGGTTCTAATTTCCACCCCGCGTTCTTTACTGAGTTCCCGAATTCTTGAATCCGGACGGATATTAAAGCCGTAGATGACAGCGTTACTGGCGCTCGCAAGGTTAACATCGTTTTCACTGATGGCCCCCGCGTGGGCTTCTAAGACTTTCACTTGGACTTTATCGTTACTTAATTTGATAGCGCTCGCTTTTAAAGCTTCCGCGCTCCCTTCGGTATCGGCTTTGATAATCAAATTAATATTGACCGCCTTGCCTTCGGTGATAAAGCTATTTAAATCATTGAGCGATAAGGTCATCTTACCGCTTTGTTCTTTGTTCTTCTTTTCTAAGGCTCTTTGATAAGCGATTTCTTTCGCTTCTTTTTCGGTTGGGAAGGCCATGAAACGGTCGCCTGCCATCGGAACGCTGCTTAAGCCGATAACACTGACAGGCGTTGAGGGAGGTGCACTATGGACCACTTCCCCGTGGTCATTGACCATTCTTCTAATTTTCCCGAAGATTTCCCCGACGACGACGTAGTCGCTGCTCTTGAGCGTCCCGTTTTGAATTAAGAGAGTGGCTTTCGGACCTTGTCCCTTATCGAGATTCGCTTCTAAGACGGTCCCAATCGCGTATCTCTTAGGATTCGCTTTCAGTTCCATCATTTCCGCTTTTAAACAGACAGCTTCCAGTAAATCATCGATTCCTTGGCCAGTTTTCGCCGAAACAGGGACAAACATCGTATCGCCACCGTAGGTTTCACTGACGATTTCATGGGCTAAGAGTTGTTCTTCAACTTTTCTCATATTAGCCCCGGGTTTATCCATCTTATTGACCGCCACGATGATTTGGCTATTGGCTGCTTTGGCGTGGTCAATGGCTTCTAAGGTCTGCGGCATGACGCCGTCATCGGCCGCGACAACGAGGATAACAATATCGGTGACACTAGCGCCTCTCGCTCTCATCGCGGTAAATGCCGCGTGCCCTGGAGTGTCGATGATGGTGATCTTTTGCCCTTTATAGACTTTTTGATAAGCCCCGATGGCTTGGGAAATGCCGCCAGCTTCGTTTTCGGCGACGTGGCTATTTCTAATCGCATCGATGATGCTGGTCTTACCGTGGTCGACGTGGCCCATGACAGTGACGACCGGGGGACGGGTGACTAAGTCTTTTTGATCATCTTCGACTTTTAAATCTTCGAAGTGACTAGCTTCGACATTTTCTTCTTTCTTAAAGTCATAGTTAAATTGTAAGCAGATGGTCCCGATCATTTCGTCATCGAGCATTTGATTGATGGTGACGGCTTTCCCTTGTAAAAAGAGGAATTTAATGATTTGGTTGACCGGAACATTGATGGCTTTACTCAGTTCACTGACTGAGAGGGGCTTGCTATAGATAAAGACTCCCCCGTTGACTTTCGGGGCTTCGTTTTTTTTGGTCGATTGGAAGTTGCTAACCCGATCATTACTATCCGTGTTTCGCTTCTTCCCGTGATAATTGTTGTTCTTCTTCATAAGCGCTCCTTCCTTTTTCTTTTACGATTTTCGCGGTCTTGTTGTCCCTAATCCCGATGAAATGAATTTCGCTCTTCCCGAAGGGAAGCCCTAACTCATTAGAAGTAAAGATTTTTAGAATCTCTACTTCTCTATTTGTTAACTTGGTTAAGATCCGTTCACTTTCACCGCTGCTTAGGTCAGTTGGACAAATGACTAACGCGAGATGTTTTTCTTCTAAGACCTTATTTCCGATGGTGATTTTCCCACCTTTATATAAGAGGCCTAAGAAACCTAAGAACCGCTGTTTAAGCACGAAGAAGCACCTCCACTTCTTCGTTGTTCAACGGTCTTTTTAAGGGTCGGAGAGGTTTCTTAAGGAGCTTAGAATCTTTTAAAGAATCTTTACTCACGTAATAACCTCTTCCATTTCCTTGATAGTTCTCTTCCAGGTGAATAGTGTCGTTTATGACAACAAACCTCACTAAGCGACCCTTCGGATACTTTTTATGACTGAGAAGGCAGGTCCGATAATTAGCTTTACCGGTTATCATCGTCATAATATTCATCATAGTCCTCGAGGTCGATATCATCATAGTTATCGTCGTAATCGAGGTTGCTTTCTTCCTTTTCGATCTCTTCGAGTTCTTCTTTGGTATAGATCGGCATCATATTCTGCGGCACTTCGCTGGGTTTAACCCGTTCAACTTCTTCGTCCGAGATATGGTGTGGCCGTTTCTTTTGGACCGGCTTCTTTTCACTCTTTTGAACTTTCGTATTCGCGAGTTCTTTTTCGAGATCTTCCAGCGTCTTCGTCGTCTTAACTTCTAAGGTTTCGACCGGTTTCTCTTTAACTTCTTCGGCCGGTTTCTTTTCCTTAACTTCTTCAACGACGGGCTTAGTTTCGGTCACCACCGGTTGTTTTTCAATAGTAGAAGTTTCTTCAATAGAAGTAACAACAGGAGCAGCTTCCCCTTCTTTTTGGGCTAAGGCTTCTTGTTCTTTCTTCTTTTCTAAGTCTTCTTTGCTCTTCTTTAAGAAATCGTCCCGTTGTTTTTGGACTTTCATTTCTTCTTCTTGGGCTTTAAGTTCATCGTAGGTGACGTAAACGATTTCGTCTTTCTTGGCTTCGCTTTCTTTGAGGATTCCGATATCCCAGCCCGTTAATTGCCTGGCTAACCGGACATTGACTCCCCGTTTCCCAAGAGCGGTACTGAAGTCATCATCCTTCACGATGACGCTGACCTTTTTATTGTCTTCATCGAGGACATCGACCCCTAAGGCTTTGACGGGTTTTAAGCTATCAGCGACGTAGAGAAGAGGATTCACGCTATAAGGGATGATATCGATCTTTTCTTTTTCTTTCCCGTTACCGAGTTGGGCGACAATCTTTTGAATCCGGCTTCCACCTTGCCCGATACAGGCACCGGTGGCGTCGACATCGGGATTGGTGCTCATGACGCTGATTTTGCTCTTAATACCAGCTTCTCTCGCTACCCCTTTAATGAGGACGGTGCCATCGAAGATTTCATGGATTTCTTCTTCAAAGAGCCGTTTTAAGAACCCAGCGGAGCTTCTGGTTAATTCCACTTGGGCGCCTTTTCCATCGTCTTTCTTTTTGACTTCTTGGATGTAAACACGGATTGGATCGCCCGCTCTAAACATTTCGTCCCCAATCATTTCCCGTTTACTAAGTTCGACTTTCGTTCGGCCGACATCGATTAAGCAGCCCTTGTCATCGCACTTTTCAACGGTGCCAGTGATGAGTTCTCCGATATGGTCTTTGTAATATTCATAAAGGAGTCCACGTTCCGCTTCCACGATTCTCCCGTGGAGAAGCGACATAACCGCTTTCATGAAGGTCTTGGTCATATCGCTTAAAGAAGCATAAATCGGGTAATATTCCCCGAGCGTGATATGTTCTCCGGCTTCTTTAACCTTGCTTAAAAGGATTTCTAAGTCGTGTTTCTTTTCTTTGTCTTTCTTGGTAAGACCGCTTAGTTCATCTTCGATATCTTCGATCTTAACTTCGTTTTCTTCTTCGGCGTCATCTTTGGTGATTTCGAGGTAGTCATCGGTGACATCTTCCACGACCGCTTTCAGTTGCGCTAAAGTGATAAAACCATTATCGAGATCGATATCGACATAGACTTTCGCGTCTTCTCCCCCATCTAAGCTTTTGAGGAAGGCCTTTTCTAAGGCATCTTTGAGAGCGACGAAAATGGTTTCTTCGTCCACCCCTTTCGCGACGCTTAATTCCGTGATCGCATTTTTGAAATTTTCAACATTCATTTTTTTATCCTCTTTTAGAATTCAATGGTAATTTTGCCCCGGTCAATCGTGTTCACCGGAATGGTAATCTTTTGTTTTTTGCTTTTAACCTTCACTTCGATGGTCAGTTCATCATCCTTAACTTCTTTGATCGTTCCTGTTAAGTAGTTCTCCCCTTTATAGGGGTGACTTAAGTGAAGTTCGACGTACCGGTCGACATATTTTTCTAAGTGACTTAAGTCGAGCGGTTTTTCGATGCCGACACTGCTAACATCTAAGGTATAGCTCTCTTTGATCAAATCCTTTTCATCGAGCAAGGGGTTAATTATGTTGCTCGCTAGAATGATGTCATCGAGCGATAAAGGTTTCTCACTATCGAGAGTTAAGCCTAAAGTTAAACCCTCACTTCCCTTATAGAGTTTCACGTCAAACAAGGTGAAACCTTTCTCGAGAAGAGGTTGTTCCAACAGGTGCCTAATATCTTCTTCTAACATTATTACCTCCTTACAAAGGAAAGAGTGGCCTAAGCCACCCTTAAAATACTTTTGGTCGCGCAGAGCCTATCCCAGGATCTTCTGCGTATAAAGTTTATGTGAAGTCTCACTCTTTTTCAAGAGGGACTACACCCCCTCCCCTTAGTCTAAGGGATGAGGGCCGTCATTATAGTAAAGGATACCGAGAGTGCCGGGACCGCAGTGACAGCTGATGGTCGCGCCTGCGATCGTTCTTTCCACCCGTTTAAAGCCAGCTTCATAGAGTTTCTTTTCAGCAGCTTGGAGGACTTCTTCCGGAATAGCTGTATAAGTTAAGAAACAGATTTCGGGATCCCAGTTATCAAATTGTTTTAAAGTGGCATCTATATAAGCGGGAACCCATCTCGCCGCTTTACCCATAAATTTCTTACCGGACACCATGGCGCCGTCTTTGACGAGGATTTGGGGTTTAATACCCAGCGCACCCGCGAAGAATTTAGCAGCAGCCGAGCATCTCCCACCCTTATAAAGATAATCAACTCTTTCTAAAGCGAAGGATGCTTGAGCGTATGGTCTTCTTTCTAAAACCTTACTGACGATTTCATCGATCGGTAAACCTTTATCGATGAGTTTTCGACAATAAACGACTTGAATAGCGATACCAGTAGAAAGAGATAAAGAATCGATAACGATGACTCGTTTTCCGGTCTTTTCTTCCACTTCTTTAGCAGCGGTGATTGCATTCCCGGTAGCGCTTGTAATCTTGCTTGAAAGTGAGAAATGGATTATAGCGTCTGCATCTTTTAATAAATCGGTGAAGTAATCAAGGTATTGCCCCACATTAATAGCCGACGTATGAGCGAGCTTACCGGTTTTTTCGGTGTACGCGAATAAGTCTTCACCCTTAACCTCGCCATCTTTCTTTTCTTCTTCCCCGATGACGACAGTGAAGGGAACAATATGGACATCGAATTCCTTTTGTAAGGGTTTCGATAAATCGACAGTTGATTCAGCTGAGAGAATAATCTTCATAAATGACTCCTAATTTCCTTTTGATTATAGATTGATTTGTAAACATTAAAAAGAAGAAAATATAGCTGGTATCTAGTATTTGATACGAGGAAAACCATTTTTCAAATTGATATTTGCACTCAACAATTGCAAACAAAATAGTAAAAATAAGCCTTTGTTCGCAGGATGGTTTATGGGGTTCATATTTTTAGTCTTTCCAAAGATAATTTATTACTAAAATGGTTGTTGGCATTCCAATAATTTGTATATCAAATTTCAGCGAAGGCTCTACAATTATTGAGGCATTATGAATTCTAAAAGTGAATGCCCATCCTTTATCTAAATATAATTCAAGAGTGTTATTGCTATTAGGTTTTAAATTAAAATCAATGATTCTAGTAGGTAACTCAACGATTGGTATACTTCGGGCGGGTTTCTGTTTTTTGCTAGGTTTATTCAGTGTGCCATACATATTAAATGATTCAACTTCAGTATATCTTTTTGCATCCACACTGATAATTTTATAAAAATCGTATTCGCCTAAAAGATATTGAACCATTTTCCTGGGAAGCATAGGTTCTTTCTTAGCATTACGCTTTATTTCATCCATAAAAGCCCTTAAAAGGGGAACATAAACATTTTCTTCTTTTCCAGGAATCTGCTTCCATTCAGTTTGATTATTTTTCTCCAACTCTAAATAATCAAAGATAGTTGCAACGGCATTCCAATAACTTGACGAACAAGGATCTTTAAACCATTTAGCTCCAAAATCTAATGTTCTTGCTAATCTACTATGCTTAACAGCAAAATGGTTGTGTTTAAGACTTAAACCTATTTCCCAAGAAATATTAGGGCGAGAAATAACAATATCTCGCACATCCCCTTCTTCTCCTTTGGCATCCAATTGAAGTTCTAAATGAATGGGCTCAGAATCTTTCTCAAAAATAAGTGGCTCTAAACTAAAAATAACTTCGGAAGCAACGCTAGCGCTTTTTTGCAAACTGTTTCTCAAAGAGTTATCTAAAGAAACCCATGCATTTTTTGCAGCCAAATAACTTGAATTTTCTCAATTTTAGCCTTACGGGTTTTAGAGATATCATCTAATAAGGAATGAATGCAGGCATATTCAAATGCTCTGCCTTGATCATTACTCTTTGTACTCATTAGTTTGCAATAGTTGTTTCTTTATAGCGTACGCAATTTCGTATGTCAAATTTGCTGGGACAGCATTAACAATCGTCTTATAAGCCATATCAAGATTGTCATATATGAAAACGAAACTATCTGGGAAGCCTTGAACTCTAGCAATTTCTCTAATGGTCATTCGACGATATTGATTCTCATAGCCTGGCACAAACCTCATTTTATTAAGATCAACTTTTTCCATTTTTGGCGTTGAAGGATGAAGCTGGCATTGTCTTCCCGTAGCTTGAACAGTAAAAGCCTGTTCATCCCACGACTTAACGCGATTTCTACTCATAAAAATAGTAGAGTAATTGCCACTAAAATATTCATTATTGTTTATAGCATTAGGATTATGATAATTTTTAGGATTAGCAGGTACAGCGGTGTCTTTTAAATCCCAAATGATGTCTCTCAATGTAAGTTTTTTCTTGTCATCTTTAGTTAATCCTTCAGGAAATTTGAAGGATATATTTAAATCTTTTCTAAAGCCGATATAAAAAACTCTTTCTCTTAATTGCGCAACACCATAATCAGCAGCATTAACAAGATTTAAAGTGACATTGTTGCCACATTCATCGAACATTTTTAAGATGTTTTGAACTGCCTCAGAATGACGATTGGCTAGCATTCCACTAACATTTTCAGCTAAGAAAATTTAGGCTGCACCTTTTTAAATATTCTAATGTACTCAAAGAGTAGCTTGCCTCTATCATCTTCAATGCCTCTTAGGCTTCCTGCCTCCGACCAAGACTGACAAGGAGGACCACCGATAATCCCATCTACATCAGTAGGAAAATCATTTTCAGATATATTTCGTATATCTCCTTCGATTAATTTTGTCTTCGGATGGTTAGCCTTATAAGTAGCCCATATTTCTTTATCAAATTCGTTCGCAATAGGTATTTCAAATCCCGCTTTTTCAAAGCCAAGATCAAGCCCACCGCAACCACTAAATAAACTAATAACTTTCATAAAATTCTGCTTGAAAATAGTAGCATGCTAGAGCTTATTATCCAATTTAATCAATTCTTAAATTTTTCAATTTTTAGGTTAACATTCAGCCAAAAATATTGCTTAAAAGAAGTTACCAATAGCTAGAAAATTATTGGCTAATAATGAATGTTTTGCATTAGTCAACACGTCTTCTATTGAATACTCAAAAATCATAAATATTCAAATTAGTCTTTCAGGATGTTGGCATTCTGTTCGCAATATTCTTGAACCTTTTTAACCCAAGCTCCATACCAATACCACTTGTCGGAAATGCGCACTCCATAATTAAATTTTGGATTTTTAGCATCCTGCGACTTCCATAAAACTGTGTGTTTATTTATTGAAAATTTGCAATACCCCTTCTTTCTCATCAAATTTACAATGTCTTTGGGCAAATACTTCGGCTTTTCTGTTTCTTTTATGACTCGAGGTATACTTTCGTTTTCAAAATTTTCTGAATCACTTTTGATAAAATTTATAATCTGATCAGCATTTTTACCATTTTTCGCACATAACGGAACAAATCTCACTCTATAAGCATAATTAAGGCTTTCTAAAGCCTCTTTTGAAAGCTCATTTTCAAAATTAACGACAAAATTTTTAACATTTGACGAGATATAGGGGTTGTTCTTTAGTACATCTTTTTGTTCTGGACTTAGAGGCGAGAATTGAATTACAAGAGGCAACGTTTTACTGAGTTTATATTTTTCGCCAAATAATATCCCGATATAGTGATCAAAATTAATTGCACACGCTTGTAATTTTGAACATATAAATTCGTCAATCTTATCGGTCATTCTATGTTCAATTTCATGCCGAATCCCTATGAGAAAGCGTAAATTTGTTTTTGTAGCATCATCTAAAGGACAATTCCCATCATCAAGACATCTTCCGAGTTCCCAATATTTATAAGCTTTGCTTTTTGTCCTACTAAAAACTTTCTTTTTCCCAATAATTGTGTAATAACGATAATCGATGTGTTTACTTCTAAAATATGCATGAAGCATATAAGTCCATGCAATAACTGCAAGAGTGATAAATGTTTCCGATTTAAAAGTGATTTGGGGGTTATTATAGATTTGCACAGCCGCAAGCATTGCTTCAGTTGCGTTTTTAAGTAGCTCAACTTTTATTGATTTTACTCGTCTTTTACCACCCATCATTGCACCCTTTCAAATATATGTCCCACTCCCAAATAAATAGCTAAAAACATAACGAAATTTATACATCGTCTAAATAATAAACTATTTCATCTTTACATTGCAATGATGTTTAATTAGCCGCTAAGCAAGAAAGTTATTGTAACTTTTTGATATACCCATGCGCTTAATCATTGTCCGCTCTATTTCCTTCAATAGAATTGCTATCATCATTCCCCCTCCCTTTATATGCCATGATTAGTCGGGAAGAACTAAGGACATCCACTACTGAATTGACGTCTTTATTGGTTAAGTTAAAGATGACATTAATCAAACATAAAACAAAGCTAATCATAGGAAAGATAAAGAAGGGCAATGAACCATAGCTAAGGCTTTGAATACCAGTAATAAATAAAGCTGGTAAGACTACGATAAAGAAGAAGTTAATAAAGGTTAAAATATCTCTAATCACTAGCTGATAGGCCTTAACTTTTTCTTCTCTTTTATCAATCAATATCACTTCATTAATCTTCTTACCTATCGTCTGTCCATTCTTAATAAAGATGGGCGATATTACAAAGATTAAGACAAAAGAAACGGTATAAGAGATAGTTAAGACAAGATTATTGATATTAACTAGCTTTAAATACGCTTTATCATAAGCCTGATAAAAAGCTAAATAACTAGGCAATGATCTAAAGATATTAATCGAATTCATAAAGACATCATTAAAGATGGTTTTAACAGTGTTATAAGAAGGACAAGGTTCTTTAGTATCCGTAAACAAATGATTAAAAATATCGATAGCCACTTCACTCTTAAACGACGGATAATCCCTACTAAAATCATAGATATCTTCTGCATTATCTTGTTGTTTTAATAATTTGACATAGCTAATCTTTTTATCTTCGATATCGGTTTTTCCGTCATATCCGTCAAGGAAATAGAGATAGAAATACGCTAGAGGGTCATTATCAAAATCAGCGATAACGGTACATTGAAGCTTTTCTTCAATCGACGATGAACTAATATCTGCTTCATTAAAGGAAGCTTCATCTAAGGTATAAGAAAGAAGGATATTAGAACAAAGATAATCATTAAAAAGTTCTTCGTTAACACTCGCTCCAGTATTGCCGTCTCTATCCGTCAATCCTGCTTGTTTAGCTAGATCCCGCATGCCGTTAGAATTAAGTTCAATAATTTGAACTTGTTCTTGATAATAGGTGGTATTCTGAAAAGCGTAATTCCCGAAAAAGGTAAAAAGAAAAGAACAAAAAATAATCAACAATAGATCAACAAAATCAGAAGTGAATTTCTTGGTAAAAGGAGCTTTATAATCTAAATCAAAGAGATACTTATTCATCGATATAATAATAATACGATAAATGCGAGGTTTTTTACTAGAGATAAGTGACTTCTATTTCGGGATTACTATCAATAAAAGCCTCCACTTCTTCTAAGGTATGAAGAGACGGAATAGCCCCTCTTTTAGTTGTCGTTAACGCTCCCATAGCGTTCCCAAACTTTATCGCTGAAATAATGTCTTTATTGTCCGCTAAAGAACGAGCGAGAGCCCCATTAAAAGAATCCCCCGCTCCGACGGTATCAATCGGTTTAACCTTATAAGAATGAACATGCGCTTTGATAACATCATTAACTAAAATAGCCCCTTTGCTTCCCCAGGTCGTGATAACGTTTTTAACCCCTTGCGTGCAAAGCTTTTTCGAAGCCAAAAGACACTCTTGTAAATTAGTCGTTGGCATATCGGTCAATAAGCCTAACTCATATTCATTGGGGGTTAAATAATCGATATATTTAAGATATTCTTCTTTAATCTTTCTCGCTGGAGCAGGATTAACAATCGTAAGTAACCCATGTTCTTTCGCGAACTTGATGGCTTCTAAGGTCACATCTTCTCGCATTTCAAATTGGGTTAGAAAGATATCGTGCTTAACAATTATGTCTTTAACCTTTTCTAAATCAGTTAAGGTGAACTCTAAATTAGCCCCTAAGATGATGCAGATGCGGTTTTGCCCACTATCTTCGATTTGGACATTTCCGACCCCGGTTGAGGCTTTATCGGTTCTTAAAATATAAGAAGTGTCAATCCCTTCTTCTTTAAATAACTTAAGAAAGTTATCACCAAAAAGATCTTTCCCCACTTCCCCAATCATTGTCACTTTACCTTTTAAACGCTTAATGGCCACGCATTGGTTAGCCCCTTTCCCGCCTAAAAAGGTGGAGAAAGAAGTACCGATGACCGATTCCCCGGCTGAGGGGAATATCGGCATTCTCGCTACTAAATCGGTGACAAAAGAACCGAGGACCACAATCTTTTTCATACTCTTATTTATCGAGTTCTTTCTTTAAACTCTCGCCTAATGCCCCATTCGGATGGAACTTAAAGAAATCTTCCCGGGTGAAGTTATAGCTTTCGGATAGGGTTAACGCTATCGCATCGCCGAGGACTAAGGCTAAGGTAGAAGATACGCTCGGAGCGAGGTTCAATTTATCCGCTTCTTTAAGAGAAGGGTAAATAATCTGATAATCGCAAGACGTCGCTAAGATACTGTCCTTTTTACTAGTAAAGGCGATCAAAGTGCAACCGATGTTTCGCAAGGGTTTAATGTTTTGAACCACTTCTTTGGTCGTCCCACTATTACTGATCAAGATAACGATATCGTTCTTCTCAATCATCCCTAAATCCCCATGGCAAGCTTCAGTTCCATGAACAAAGAAGGATGGTGTTCCAGTACTAGAGAATGTCGCGGCTAATTTTTCCGCAATATGGCCGCTTTTCCCAACCCCTAAGAAGATGACTTTGCCTTTTCTTTTTTTAATGACATCGATGACTTTATAAAGATTGTCGTAATCGAGAGATTTAAACATCACCCCTATCGCATCATATTCTTGCTTAATGACCTTTTCCATTTCGCTATTCATACTTCTCATCCTTCCTATTAAAGACCACTTCATATAAAGAAGTGTTATAGATCGGTGACCACTGCGAGATTTGGAGGTACATCTTTTGTCCATTCCACTTGGTAAACTCAGAATGGACAAAACCACCGTAACAGCTGGGCACCTCTTTACCATTTAAAACGAGCATCGATTCTTTAAATTCTTCGCTTAAGGAAGGACTTAAATAGAACTTCAACCCATCTCTCGTTAATGTCGAAATCACCCATTTATTGAGATACTTATTGAACATAATTGAAGGTTCCCCCGCTTGTTCTTTCACTAAGTAATACGGCGGTAGCTTTAAACCTTCTTTTAAGTTCATAAAGGTATCTTTATCGACTAGTAATTCATATTCATCGAGGTTTTTAAAGTCGTTTTTCTTCACTCTTAATAGTGAGATATAACCAAGTCTTCCTCCGGGTATCGCGAGGAAATAGACATACTCACCATCGATGAAGGGATAGATTTGCCCAAACCGCGGAGAGAGACTTTCTTTAAACTCTAAGCCCTCCACTCTATGGAAGTTATTGAGCTCATCTTCTTTGGCTTTATAGCAGACGTTAGAGGTTACAAACCATTCCCCAGGTTTTCCCCAATAACGGACATGCATCATAAAGATGTAAACATAGCCGTTCAGATAGATGCCACCGGTCGGGATCTTGGTGACTTCTTTCGTATAATCTTTAAAGTTTTCTTCTTTATTTCGGTGATGGAGACCTTGGGCTATCGGTTTAATCATCCCATGCTCATCACACACTACCCCACTGAACCTTAAACCATCTTTTAGGTTCAAAGGTTTTTCGTTATAAGCGATAAAGTTTGAATTCCAATACCCATCGTTCACATCGCGACCGCTGAAAGTGTCACCATAGAGATATAAGAATTTACTAGGGGTCGAAACAACGATCCCTAAGTCCGTCATATTAGCGGACCCCCGTTCTAAAACCTCTTTATTAACTGATTCACGGCCCGTCACATAGCCTAGCCGATGAACATAAGCAATATTTTTATCGAGCGAAAAGGAGTCTTTCGGGGCTTTCGTTACCTTAACAAACAGCTTCCCACTCGAGGGGTAATAACTGATGATAGTATCGGGTGGATATTCATCAGTTTCCACCTCTATCGCTTGAACTTCATATTCATTTAAGCGTTTTAAAGCCGTGCTTAAAGAGCAATGTAAAACGTTGGGTATCGGAAATATCATAATTGATCCTTACTTTAAGATAACTTCCACCAAACTGGTGTTATAAATCGGGGTCCACTGCGAGAGTTGAATATAGATTCTTTGTCCCTCACTATCGGAGATTAAGGGGGTGATAAACCCACCATAGAGCCCGAAATAATCCGAGGCGTTGATAACGGGATAAATATCATCATAGGGCCCGGTAATCTTGTCCGAGGCTAAAAGGACAATCGAACTGCCTTTTAAAGTCGCGACAAGGTATTTATCGAGGTATTCGCTATACATAAGGGAGGGTTCCGCTACAGCGGGATCGCAGACGTAATAGGGTTTGGAGTTAAGTCTTTCCATACCTTCGTCACCTTTAACCCAGGTATCATCCCCCACTAAATATTCGTATTCATCACGGTTCTCAAAGTTATCGGTGGTGACTCTAAACATCACCGCTCCATCGTTTCTCCCACCCGGGATCGATAAGAAATAGATATGTTCCATATCGTTCGGATCTTGATAGGGATAGATTTGTCCAGCGTAATAGAGTTCGTCTTCAGTCCACCTTAAACTCGGTACTTCTACCCATTCGCTATAGGTATCATCAGTGGCTTTTAAGCATTGGTTGTAACTCACTAACCAACTACCCGCTACTCCCCAATAACGGATGGACATATAGAAGATATAAGCTTCTCCGTTTACGCTGATACCACCGGTGGGAATCTTAGTAACTTCCGTTCCGATGTTCTCATAGGTATCTTCTTGGTGAAGCCCTTGGGCGAAAGGCTTAATCGCTCCGATATCGTTGGTGACAACACTATCGAATTGCAGGCCGTCATAGAAGACTTTATCGCTCGTTATCGCCATAAAGTTACTATTCCAGAAGCCTTGCATGTTCGCCCCGCTGAAGGTGTCGCCATATAGGAGCATCATTCTCCCATCGGGGAGCGCAAAGGGAATACCAAGGTCCGTGCCGTACGCTCCAGCGTTAAGCAAAATATCCGCGTTCGGGCTATCAGGTCCGGTCACATAATCGATGACGTTATAGTAATCGACGAGTTCACTATCAATCGCGATAGCACTATCCTGCCTTTTCGCCACTTCGATTTTGACCCGAGAACCTTTGGTGACACTATCGCCCGCTTCTAAATCATCAGCGTACCCAAGGATTCTTCCTTCGATCAGTTCGCTAGTTTTCACTTCCACTTCTTCAAAGAGAACATTCGCCCCAACTTCGAGTTTGGCATCGCTCACTTGCATCCCATATAAATTGGGGAGAGTGAAGGAGTTAGCACTCCCCCCATCATCATTAGAATGGCAAGAAGATAAGCTAAACAGCCCTATGAGGAAGAGAGGAATTAATATCTTCTTACTATTCATAATTACTTACTCACTTTCTTTCCTTTATTTCGGATGAAGAAAATATAGATGAGGACTAGCGCGATAATGACGATAGCCACCCCACCGACCGTTAAGCCGATGATTAAACCAAGGTTATCATTCCCACCATCACTAGGTTCAACTGGTGTAGTTCCATCGGCTAAAACAGTGACGATGATGTCATCAGTTTTCCCGTTACTGGAAGTAACAGTGATTCGCGTGCTGCCTTCTTTTAAAGCGGTGACTTCCCCGGTAGCGCTGACGCTAGCGACAGTCGGATCACTACTTTCCCAGGTTAAGGTCTTATCTTCCGCGTCAGTCGGGGCAATTGTCGCAGTTAACTGGACCTTTTCCCCAACTTTTAACTCTTGGTCACCTTCATTGATGGTGACGCTGGTGACACTAACGGTCGGCGCTTCATCGCTTAAATACCGCATTTCGACGTTATCTAAGTAGAAGTAATCGCCTTCCGCTAAAGGAGTGATGAGCCAACGGACACTGTTCCATTGAACTTTATCCATCGTAACTTGGAAATCGACGGTCACTCTGGTGTAGCCGTTAGCTAAAGCTTCCGTTTTAATCGGGTACGGAATCGTTTCATGACCGCTGGTATTCTTGTACGTGTCATCGAAGCCTAAACGCTTGAAGTCGACGGAATAATACGGGGTATTCGCCCCACCGACGAAACATTGATAGATTTCCATGTAATCTTCGGGGTCTTGACTGATTTCTAATTTATAGTCGTACCGAAGTCTAATTAAATCACCGACCGCGATAGTGTCGGGGGTCATTAAGAACATCGAAGAATAAGCGTGAGTATCAGAAGCATCGCTCCGCCCAATTCTCGCAACTTTGTTTCCGTTATCGTCGACGATTTGTCCTGGGGTATCTAAAGCGACACTTCCCCAAGCCCCTTCAAGCTGGGTTTCACTCATGACGGTTCCGGCATCAAAAGCTTCAAAGTCCCCATTGACGACTTGGTTCTCCCCTTCGTAATAGGTCTTATCAGGATCGAAAACAGAGACATAAGTCGGACGGATACCGATCATATTGAGTTCTAAGGGTGTTGTGCCTTCATATTCCAGTTGCACTTTTTCGGCTTTTCCGTAAACCCCACTAGCGGGTGTGTATTCCGCAGTAAAGAGATTATCTTTGATAGTAGAAGCATCGTCTAAGATACTGATGGTATCTAAGGACATACCTTCACTATCGAGGACGTTAAGGGTTAATTTAGCACCGCTTACGATTTCACTTAAGAAACCGATATCAATTTGATACTTATCTTCATCTAAACCATCGATGACCGCCCCGTAAATCCCATCATTATTGATAGTGACTTTATTGATCCCTAAAGCAGCATTTTGCCCATAGATGCCGTTATCATTCGGGGTCATGGTCAACTGACTATCCGACGAATATTCAAGGAAACCTTCAAAATCCCCGCCGGTGATGATGTTTTCAGTCGTCCCTTCCTTTACTAACGAAAGATTATCGAGATAGATTGTCGCATTACTGACGTTCATCCAAACTTGAAGCGAGTCATAGGTTTGACTGGCATCAAAAGTTCTGACGGTTGTTGCTTTCTTCCACCCATCTTCAAGATCAGTGAAAGTAACATTTTGGTTTTGGTTCGGGTCCATGATGTTCGTCTCTGGGAGCCGATTCCCAAGGGAAGGACACCAGAAAGCAAAGCCGATGTTATCGGTTGTTCCTTCGACTTTATAATCGAAAGAGAAAGTATAAGTCGCTCCGCTTTCGATGGTTAAAAGTTTGAAGAAACTCGAAAAGCCTGCCCCACTAGCTCTCACAATAGTGTTACCATTATCATTGAAGGCAACGGGGGGTATATCCGCACCAATCACGCCAAAACCGGCTACCACACCTTCACTTGGCGCGACACTTGGAAAGACATATTCCCCGGCGCTTAAAGAAAAGTCGCCATTCGGAAATATATTCTCCCCATAGATCAGAGCGGGATCATCGTGAGCGAATGTGAAGGAACTGAGGCTCAGTCCTACCACTAGTGTCGCAACTACTCCCGCTAATTTTTTGAGCTTCTGCATAAGTAATCCTCCTATCTTGCAAAAACTTTCTTTATAAAGGCAACCGCTCCTCGACCGGTAAAATCGTACTCACTTCTTGGCTGGGCTCGTCAAGATAGAAATACGCCGTTGAAGAGACGTCATCGTTCCGGTGGTTATCATGCCCCGTTTCGATTGTCACCTTAAGAGACTTTTTAAAAGTGATGGGATCAAGGATGTGGTAACGGTAATAGGTAATCTTCCCTTTCCAGTTACTCTCCCCACCCAAAATGATTCCATGATATGGAGCGTTATAAACCTGGGTTGGGCACCAAGCGGTATTGAAATAATCTTCTGTGCCAGTCCCTTGAAGAGAGGGAAGTTTTTCTCCGTCGATAAAGATCATATCGTCCCCTTCCCCGGGCCAATCCCAGCTAGTTTCTTTATTGAAGTTATCAATATTTAAATGGCAACCGACGTAATGCCCTCTTCCTTTAACATCTAAGAGAACATAGTTATTTTTTCCGTCAATATTGTTTCCTTCGAATAAAAATTCATGACGCGTTTTATAAACAGAATAATCGAAATCTTTCTTCGGTAATTTTCGATTCCATCTCGCATGGAAATAGAGGATTTCTTCATTGAACTCTCTTTCTTCATAATCGATATAGAAATAGAGCATGAGAGTTTGCTTCCCTTCATTAGTTACTTCGATCTTAGCCGCTTTTTTAAAGGGCATCGGGAAGAAACAGTTAAAACCTTTTCCGTTCTCAGGGGACATCTGGAGAGGTGCACTGACAAAGTTCTTACACATTGCGTGCCCCATCCCAAAGAAATCACCTAAGGGAACTAAAACTTGAGGGACAACAGAGTCTTCCCAATAGATCTTTAAAAGAACCTTTCGTAAGACATCCTTTTCTTCTTTATCCCCTTCATTTAGTTCGGTCATCCAGATATGTTCAATTAGACCGCTGGTATGGACATCAAAGATAGTCTTTGTTTCTCCGGGTTTAATGTAGATTCGGTCATCATTTCCCCCGGTTTTATCGAAAGAGGAAGCCCGTTTTCTTATTCCCTCATTCGGAAGGAAGATATTAGATAAATCATGAGTTTTCATATTACTTGACTCCTGTTAATGCGATGCCGTCACGGATGAAACGTTGGACGATGAAGAAGACGACAACAGCTGGAAGAATCGCGATGAAACTGGCAGCTAGAACCGCTCCATAACCCAAGGTGGAACTATCCCCATACAAGGAATTGATGAGGGTCATGATCTGGGTTAAACCTTTGTGCTCCGTATCGATAGTCAAAGTTGGCCATAAGTAAGAGTTAAAATATCCGATAAAGGTACCTGCTCCCATGATCACCATCGGGGTGATGGAATTTGGGAGATAGATCTTAAAGAAGATTTGGATGCTGTTACAGCCATCCACTCTCGCGGCTTCGTCATAGTCTTTAGGAAAACCTAAATAGAATTGTCTAAAAAAGAAGATGTTATACGCATTAGCGACCCCCGGAATCACTAAGACCCAGATGGTGTTCATCATGTTTAAAGAGCTGACGACCGATATTGATGTTAAGAGAATCGTGATATTTGGGATAAACATCGTCGAGATAATAATCACGAAGAGGGTCTTCTTAAGTGGGAAGTTTAATCTCGCGAAAGCGTAGCCCGCTATCGAGTTAACGAAGAGGGAGAAGGCCATCCCAAGGAAAGCTACTAGTAAGGTCATCCCGAAGCTTTGAAGGAAGTTCACCCCTACTGTCGTGTATTGCAGATAGAACAATCTTGAAAAGTTATCGATCGTCCATACCTGAGGAAAGACATGGAAATCTAAAGAGAAGATTTCTTGCCGTCCCTTAAACATCGAGATAACCATGAAGAATAAGGGGACAAAGAGGAAGAAAAGAACGAGAATGACAATGATATAAAGACCAGTCTTAATCAGAGCGTTATTGATTTGTCTCTGACGATGGGCTTTTGTTCGACTATCGGACTTTGCCATGGACTTTCTCTCCTTTCCTTGCATTGGTTAAATCAAATACAATCGCGTTTATGCCCCCGATGAACAGCATGATTAGGATAGAGGATGCTAAGATTTCGCTTTGGGAAACGTTACCGTTAGCTCTCGCGTGGATGAGGTACAAAACCGGCGTCATCGTGGCGTTCACCGGTTGACCATTAGTCATGATCATCGGGATTTCAAACATCTGAAGATTAGCGGTCACCAAGGTGACGATAATCAAGACGAAATAGTTCTTAAGTTGCGGTAAAACGATATACCAAGTGGTCTTAAAGAACCCCGCTCCATCCACTTCCGCGGCTTCGTAATAATCCTTAGGAATATTGATTAAACCGGAATAGAAGATGAGGGTCGTATAGCCGCAGCCAACCCAGATAGTAGGCACGATAATCGCGACGTACGCCCAGAACTCATTCATCGTGAATGAGATCGGATCAGCATTAAACCAATCGCCTAAAATGCCATTAATTATCCCACCGTTATAATAGGTTAAGAGGGTAAAGATACAGCCGACAACAATCCCGCTAAAGAGATACGGGAGATAAATGATGGTTCTCACAAAGACCCCGAATTTGTTCTTAATCCTCACCAATACATTAGCGAAGATAAACGCTAATAAGACTTGGAGAACCACCACAAATAAGGTCATGATGCATACATTACCTAGCGCCTTAAGAAATTCTTTGTTTTGGAAGACTTTCGCATAGTTTTCAAAACCCGCAAAGACCGCTTCGTTGGGTCCACTTTCAAAATAGAAGAAGGACCGGTAAAGGGACATGAATAAGGGAGTGATGACAAAGATGATAAGGAGGATTAAAGCTGGAGCAATGAGGAGTAGTCCGCAGACTTTCTCCTCCTTTTTCCTATCTTTGGGTAACAAGCGAATCTTCTTCATATTAGATGCTTACTTTCTCGGATTGTTATTAGCTAGGTTGTCTCTCGCGATGATGTTAGTAACTTCGGCGTGGCAGTCCGCTACCGCTTTATCGATATTGGTGCCCATCGCAGCCTCTTCGAGTAAACCTTCGACTGAAACAGAGATATCCCAACTATATATCGGTTCTAAGACCGCTCGGGAAGCGACATAATTAACCACTTCATACCATTCTTTTGGGATTCTCGTTTCCGTCTTTACTTGTTCATCTAAGATAGCTTGAACAGACTTCCGAGGAGAAACTTTGGAATAATAAGCTCTTGTAAAATAATCAACAGTTTGAGCGGTATCTTCAGCGGTTAAGAATTTGATGACTTCCGCGGCTTTTTCAACGTCCTCACATTCGCTAGAAATCACGTAGACCCAGCCACCATTGGTCGCGGTCACTTTGTCTTGATTCCCGTCGAACGTCGGCATGACGGCAAAACCGATATCATCGATTAAATCCGGATATTGGTTAGCGATGCTAGAGATGGACCAGCTTCCGCAGGTGGTCATGACGGCTTTCCCGTCGCAGACATCAAAGACGGATTCCGTATAATCACCGCTGGAAAGAGGAACATAACCATTGCCGTATAGTTGTTGCCAGACTTCCGCTAATTGGCGGTATCCGGGTTCTTGGATTCTTGAGGTTGTCCAGTCATCGGTGATAGCAAGGCCACCCGTCGCCGCGTGCTGCATACCCCAGGTTCCCCAAGCACAAGCGACACCAGTTGGAACACCGAAAGGATAAACATTTCTCTTCCCTTCATTGACCAGGTTAGTTTTGATCGTTTTACATAAATCTAAGAAATCGCTCCACTTGGTGGGAATTTCGGTAGTATTGCCGTAAGTTTGTAATAAATCCTTCCGGTAGGCGATGATGGTCGAAGGCTCCATGACGATGGGGAAACCATAATATTTCCCGTCGTACTTCACCCCTTCCGTCGCGGTGTCCGTTAAATCGTTCCAGATATCATCGCTAAAGTATTCGGTGATATCGATGGCTCTACCCGCTTTGATTTCTTTATATAAGTTTCCGTAGCTGACAGTATAGATGTCCGGAACGCTATCTGATTCATAGGCACCTCTGATTAAATCATCAAAAGAATTTGAATCAATATAGGTTTGGGTAAGTTGAATGCCGTCATTTAAATCGTCATTAAATAACTTTCTTTGATCGATGTTGATACGGTTCTCCCATTCTTCGAAGTCCATCATCCACATCGTGATATTTGTCGCGTTCGCTTCGATTTGTTCACTCTTACTGTCGATGACGATGTCATCGGGCGGTTCACAAGCGGCTAATACCGATAGAGCGCCAGTGATTAAAAGGATAGGTAAAACATAGGATTTCTTCATAAATTTCCTCCATTCTTTCCTTGTCTTTATTATCGATAACAGGGATTCTCATTCCTAGATTAAAAAAGAGGGAAATCATAACAAAAATTTTGTAAACACATATTTGTATGCCCTTACATCGCTATTTTTAATAACTACTTTTTATTTATAACTGTTTTAACCTTCTTATATTCCGTGGGATAACGGCCATCTAAATGATGGAACCATCGTGAGAAGGTCTGCGGCTGATCAAAATTTAAGAGTTCGGAGATTTCTTTAACCGTTTTAAAAGAATATCTAACTAAGTTTTTAGCATAGTTAAGCCTTAACTGGTCGTAATACTTCTTGGGAGTTGTTTTATACGTTTTTCTAAATAATTGGTTTAAGGTCCAACTGGTTAAATTAGTTTTAAGCTCAAAATCTCTGAGGGTTAGATTGGCATCCAAATTTTCCGCCATATAACGGACAAGGAGACTTAAGGTATCGCTTTGTTTTTCTTCTTTGACGTTACTGCTTTCTTCAATGAGGTGAGCGATTAAAACTTTTAATAAGCCTTCAAGATAAAACTCTTTGATAGGACTATCAAAAGTATAAACATCGATGATTTTAAGAATGAGGTCCCTTACTACTGATGGATTTTTAAGATGAATGACATGTGGGAGATTAATCCCATGTTGTTTTAAATAATCTTCCCTAAAATAGGTGAGCTCCACTTCCCTCATATGTTCTTTTCGTTTCATCGAAACCGGAATGATGGGCGATAGTTGATCCTTATTGAAATCAAAGTGGACATGCGGCTGGCAACAATTGGTTTCGTACCAGGTGATTTTATGATGTTCATTGGGTCTAATAAAAACCGCATCATCTTTCTTCACGATACAAGTTTCATCATCGAACTCAATCTTCATCATTCCTTTATCGATAAAGATGATTTCGTGATCGTAAAGGGAACGATCAGCGAAATAATCATAGAGCCACGTATGATACATCGCTAAACGGATATAAGGCTTAAAGTCGAGGTCCATATCTACAAATTAATCTTAACTCTAGTCTTTGACAAGCCCCTTTAAAGCATCCCTATCTCACAAAAAAGGAAATTTAATCATTTATCTAAAAATTTTTCTTAATTCCATTTAAACAAATTTATTAAACTCATATCTTAAACTATGTTTAACGCTTAAAAATGACCTTTTACAATCATTTTATTGTACAAAAAACCATGTTTTTGCAGAGAAATTACGATTTTTGCTTTTTTAAATTTTTAATTGACATTTATTAAGAAAATCTTAAAAAAGAAAGGTGGCAAAGGAGAGATTATGAATAAAAAAGCATTGCTTCTTTTAACGGTTTCGGCCGTTACTGCATTGGTGGCCTGTACTGGTAACCAATCCTCAACTAGCTCGACGAGTGAATCATCAGCATCAACATCGTCGGTTACTTCTTCTACTACTAGTGAAAGTACATCATCATCCTCTACTAGTTCAAAAGTAGAAGAGAAAAAAAGAGTTCACTATCGATGGGGTAACCTATAAACAACTAGAAGATGACGACTTCTTGACGGTCACCAAAATTGCCCCGGAAGATAGAACGGAAATTAATGTTCTTCCGGAAGTTGAAGGAAAAACAGTTAAAGCCCTTTGGCCTAACCTCACTTTCGCGCCAAATAGTACGGTGAAGAAGATTGTCCTTCCCGATACTATCACCACTATTGGTGATTCTCCCTTTAGGTCATACCAAACTGTAGAAGAACTTGTTGTTCCTTTTATTGGATCATCGAAAGACGATAAAGAATCCGTCATCGGTTTCTTTTTTGGGAGAAACGACAAAGACCTTCAAAGTATGGCGCTTGGTACAACTCTTAAGAAAGTTACCGTGTTATCCGGTGATATCAATCCGTACGCTTTCTATTATTTACGAGCGTTAACCGAAGTCACCACCGGTGCATCAATCATCGGGGACTACGCTTTTAATGGATGTGCATCATTAACCACTTTAAATTTAACGGGTGATGTAACATCGATTGGAACGTACGCGTTAAATGGGTGTAGTTCCTTAGTGGATTTTGATCTTCCCACTACTTTAACTGAACTTGGGGAATATGCCTTAGATGGGATCAGCGCTACAACATTAACGATTCCAGCGGGTCTCACGAGTTTTGTCTTTAGAAATACTGTTAACGGCTTAAAGGAATTCAAAGTCGCAGAAGGTAGTACAACGTTTAGTGCGAAAGATGGAGTTCTCTATAACAAAGACCAAAGTGTGTTAGTTTGTTACCCCGCTTATAAAGATGGTGACCACTTCATTGTCCCCACCACTGTTAAAGAAATCGGGGACCGAGGGTTCTTAAACGTTAAGAACTTAAAAACGATTGATCTCGGTCAAATTGAAAAAATTGGGATTGAAGGTTTTAGATATTCAAAATTAACGGAGATTACCCTTCCGTCAACTTGTTTAAAGATTGAGAAGACCGCGTTCAGCGGCATGCCTTCCTTAACTACTTTCAATTTTGCTGAAACTATCGACGGGGATGAACTGGTCCTCAGTGAATTCTTTATGTCATCCAGCGAGGCCATAACATCAATTGTTGTTCCAGAATACGTTAAAGAAATTCCTAACTATGCCTTCTCGAACTGCGAAAGCTTAGAAAGCTTAACCATCAAAGGTGTCTTAAGAAGAGTTGGCCAAACCGCGTTTAGCAGTTTAAATATCAATTCCCTTGAATTAACCTTAGCGAATAATGCGGTCATCGGGGAACGACCTTTTGCGAACTGCAAGAACTTCCAAAACTTAATCCTCCACTTTGAAGAAGGTACGACCCAATACCCGTCCTTAGAAGGGAAAGGTTTTGGAGAAGCCATACCACAGATCACTGTCGATAATGAAGAGATTGCTAATGCTCTAAAAGCCGCGTGGCCCGAGTATAGCGCGTACATCACCCCGGCTAGTAGTGACGCTAAAGACTTTATCATTGAAGATGGGGTTCTTCTTAAATATACCGGCACTAATCCGATTGTTAATATTCCCGATAGTGTCACTAAGATTGGGGATAACGCTCTCGCAAAGTTAACCTTCATTGAACAAGTAACTATTCCTTCTAGTGTTAAGGCATTCGGTTACCGCGTCTTCGATAGCGATACTAATTTATTAAGCATTACCTTCGAGCACGAAACCTTAGATGGTTTTGTGTTTAATGACGGGAAAAATATAACGAACGCTTTAGGATATCAGACGAATCCTCTTCTCCTTTTTGACCATCAAGCGGCTAAAGATCAATTCCTTAGTTTGTCCGGCGTAACGGGTAAGCAGAAGAACACCACCCACTTAACCTCTGATGTAGCGTTTGAAGATAAGGCTATCTATTCCGCTGATGGTAAGAAACTACTTCGGGCCTTGGCAACCGAAAACTATGTCATCAAGGATAGCGTGGAAACCATCGGCCAATACGCTTTATATGACGATAAAGTGATTAAGACCATCGATTTAAATAATGTTACCTATATCGATGATTATGCCTTCTCTGGCGCCACTCTCACCGAAGTCAATTTCGGGGATAAAGTGACCTATGTCGGTAACCAAGCCTTCCAATCTTGTGAAAGCTTAACTTCTATCACCTTCACCGGAGCGACTGCTATCGGCGAATCAGCGTTTTCCGATTGCAATTCGATGAACCACATCGACTTAGGGGATAAGCTTGTCTCTATCGCCTATGGGGCGTTTACCTATGCGACTGATGAAAGTATGGAATACGTTGTTCTCCCCGCTAGCTTAACAAATCTTGATCCGGAAGCTTTCGCGGACTCCATGATTCCTAAAGCCTATTGCAAATTCAGTGAAAGCTACGCGGAAGAAACGTTCGAATACGGCCTAGACTTCGTGGATTACTTCGAAGAAGTGGTCTTCGATTATGTAGGTTAATAAATCTTTGCCTAGCTAATTAAAACAGAGGGCACCCCCTCTGTTTTTTTCTTCCCCTACTATTCAAATGCAGCGTATCTTTGAGCCTCTTCTTCTTGCTTTTGTTCAAGTTTTTCTAAGATTCCCGTTGCCTTATTAAAAATATCTAGTTTCCACTCATTTGAGAGAATCGGGTGATCAGATTTTAATTCCACTCGATCAAAAACTTTAAAAGTGTCCATATATTTATGAATAATTAATGGCGTTCCTGTCAATTGAAGATAATGGTTAATTTTCGTATTTAAATCTTTGGAATACACTTTTAATGTTCTTTGCACATAGAACTTTAAATTGTCCTCACATTTAAGTTCGAGGTAAAAATAGATTCTTTCTTCATTAGTGACCTTCCAACCATTCCACCAGGTAGGGATATCTTTATAGAATCTTAAGGTTCGATGTCGATCCATAAATTCCGAAGTTAATTCCTTGTGCTCTTCCAGGAATCTTTCTTTAAATTCGCTAAAGAAATTATCGAGATCATCATCCATTAAAGTTCACTAATTAATGCTGGGGACAAATAAATTGGCTTCATTTCAATCATTTTGTCATTGGAAATATCTTTTTGAGAAAACAAAATTCTTCTGGAGATTATATGAGAGTATCTCTCAATAAATAAATCTAGTGACTTATGATTCTTAATATTTCCTGATTTTACCTCAATAGGAATGATTTTATTTTTGCTACTTATTAAAAAGTCAATTTCGTAAGGACGTTTGCCGTTTTTTTCATACCAATAATGATAAAATAAATCCCTTCCGTTAGATTTTATAATTTGCGCTAAGGCGTTTTCATATAAATACCCAAAATTAGCTTCTAATTTATCGCTTAACAATTTGTTATAAATATTGCCGTCGATAAAAGTTTTATCATTAAAAAGCATCGTGGTAAATAATCCTATATCGCTTAAATACAATTTAAAATGGCTTAAATCTTTGGTTAAATTAAGCGCAATACTTGGATTAGTTACGTTATAACAAATTAATACTGTTTTTGAATCAATTAAATCAAAAAGCAATTCTAAATCTTTATTAGTGCGTCTTTTATTTACTGCTTTGCTTAAGAAAAATTTTGTATTTTTTAACGCTAATTGACTAGGAATTGAATCATAGATCATCGATAATCTTCCGCTATTATCGATCTTTCTAAAATCAGCTTCATATAATTGAATAATTTCTCTTTTAACGGCATCAATTTCAACAAATGTTTTTTTGTTTAAAAACGCTTCTATCGCCTGCGGCATCCCTC